>CAJQNR010000189.1 GCA_905479715.1 uncultured Sphingorhabdus sp. | reverse complement strand
CGGCGCTCGAAAAAATATCATGCGCATGATGAAAATAACGAGATCAGCATGGGTGAAACCGTGCGTATCGAGGAAACGCGTCCGATTTCCAAGTTGAAGACCTGGAAAGTTCTGGAGCGGGTCGGCGCAGCAGCCGGTGTAGCAACACCGACCGTCAGCGAGATTACGGCTAGCGATCCGAAAGACGAAAAGGTCAAGGCGCCAGTGAAGCCACAGGCTGAACCCGCTGCCGAAGAAAAGGCCGCAGGCGAATAATTAGAATATCCCGGTAGGTACCGGGGTGACGACGTAGGAAACGCCCGGTTCGCCGGGTTTATGAAGAAGGAATTGGATCCATGATCCAGATGCAATCGAACCTGGAGGTCGCTGACAATAGCGGAGCCAAACGCGTGCAGTGCATCAAGGTGCTGGGCGGCTCTAAGCGTCGCTTTGCCGGCGTTGGCGACATCATTGTTGTGTCGATCAAGGAAGCTGCACCACGTGGCAAGGTCAAGAAGGGCGACGTTCACCGCGCTGTGATCGTGCGTACCAAGAAGGACATTCGCCGGGCGGACGGATCGGTCATCCGGTTCGACAGCAATGCTGCGGTTCTGGTGAACAACAACCAGGAGCCAATCGGCACCCGTATTTTTGGCCCCGTGGTTCGTGAACTGCGTGCGAAAAAACATATGAAAATCATCAGCCTTGCGCCGGAGGTACTTTAATCATGGCCAACGCAAAAATCAAAAAAGGCGACACCGTTGTTGTTCTGTCTGGCAAGGACAAGGGCAAGTCGGGTGAAGTCAGCAAAGTAATGCCGAAAGATGGCAAGTGCATCGTTTCCGGTATCAACATTGCTGTTCGCCACCGCAAACCGACCCAGGCAAACCCGCAGGGTGGTCTGGAACGGCGTGAAGCGGCGATGCACATCAGCAAGGTGGCTCTGGCTGACCCGAAAGACGGCAAGCCGACGCGGGTTCGATTTGAAAAGACAGCAGACGGAAAGATGCAGCGTATCGCTGTAAAATCCGGGGAGAAAGTCGATGGCTGATAATAAATATATCCCGCGCATGCGCAAGAAGTATGACGAGGAAATCGTCAAGGCCATGCAGGAAAAGTTTAACTATTCCAATCACATGGAAGTGCCTCGGATCACGATGGTCACGATCAACATGGGCGTTGGCGAAGGTAGTCAGGACAAGAAAAAAGTCGCGACAGCCGCTAGCGAAATGGAATTGATTGCCGGCCAGAAGCCTGTGATTACCAAAGCGAAAAATTCGATCGCAACGTTCAAGCTGCGTGAAGGCATGCCGATTGGTTGCAAGGTTAACCTGCGCCGCGAGCGGATGTATGAATTCATCGATCGTCTGGTGACGGTTGCGATGCCTCGTATTCGGGATTTCAGAGGCCTGAATCCGAAAAGCTTTGACGGTCGTGGCAATTTCGCCATGGGCTTGAAAGAGCAGATCATTTTTCCAGAAGTCGCCTATGACAATATCGACGTTGTGCGTGGCATGGACGTGATCGTGACGACAACTGCAAAAACTGACGACGAGGCGCGTGCGCTTCTGGCATTATTTGGTTTCCCGTTCCCTAAAGAGGAACAATCGGAAGAAAAAGAAGCCGCATGAGCGCTTCATTATACGGAAGGACGAGAACTTAAGTCATGGCGAAACTGAGTTCCATTAACAGAAACGAAAAACGCAAACGGATGGTGAAGAAATACGCCGGTCGTTATGCGAAACTGAAGGCAATGGCAGCAGACCAGTCTCTCGACGAGACCGAACGTCTGATGGCGCGCCTCAAGATGGCGGAAATTCCGCGCAACGCGAATCCAACCCGCGTGCGCAACCGCTGTGAAACCACAGGACGACCGCGCGGCTATTACCGCAAGTTCCGCCTGTGCCGTATCGAGCTGAGAGACATGGCCAACAAAGGTCTGATTCCCGGCGTAACGAAATCAAGCTGGTAAGGGAGAGATAATATGGCTTTTACCGATCCCTTGGGTGACATGCTCACCCGTATCCGTAACGGACAACAGGCACGCAAAGACAGCGTGGTAACACCTGCTTCCAAATTGCGTGGTGCCGTCCTCGAAGTGTTGCAGCGCGAAGGTTATATTCGTGGCTACAGCGAAGAAGAGGTCAACAAGCACCCCGGTTTGCGGATCGAACTGAAATATTTTGAAGGCGAGCCGGCTATCCGCCACGTGGCCCGCGTTTCAAAGCCTGGTCGTCGTGTCTACAGCGGATCGGAAGATCTGCCACGGGTACGCAATGGCCTGGGCATAACAATCGTATCGACGCCACAAGGTGTTTTGTCCGACGCGGAAGCGCGCCAGGCAAATGTCGGCGGCGAAGTACTGGCTGAGGTATTCTAATCATGTCCCGTATTGGTAAAAAATCAGTGGCTATTCCGGACGGCGTTACCGCTGTCATGGAAGATGGTCTGGTCAAGGTCAAAGGGCCGAAGGGCGAATTGTCTACCCCGATGGTTGATGATCTGACCTATGAACTCAGCGACGGCGGTTTGCAGGTCATGCCGGCAAACAAGTCCAAGACCGCACGCGCCTTTTGGGGCATGCAGCGTACATTGGTGCAGAATTTGGTCGAAGGCGTTACAGACGGTTTTACCAAGGTACTGGAAATCAACGGCGTTGGTTACCGTGCCGCAGTGCAGGGCAAGAACCTCAATCTGCAGCTCGGTTACAGCCATGACGTGAACTTCGACATTCCGGAAGGCATCACTATCAAGACGCCTGACCAGACGACGATCGAAATCACCGGCATGGACAAGCAACAGGTTGGTCAGGTCGCTGCTGAAATCCGGCGCTGGCGCAAGCCGGAGCCGTATAAAGGCAAGGGCATCAAATATCGCGGCGAATATATTTTCCGCAAAGAAGGGAAGAAGAAATAAGCCATGGCGAATATTTCTCAGTTCAAACGGCGCCAGCAACGCGTACGCAGCAAATTGCGCAAGCGCGGGCTCTCAAAGCCTCGTTTGTCCGTCCATCGCACGAGCCGGCATATCTATGCTCAGGTTATCGACGATGCCGAGGGCAAAACGCTGGCTTCCGCTTCGACCATCGACAAAGCTTCATCAGTCAAGACCGGTGCAGATAGCAATGCTGCTGCCGACGTCGGCAAACGCGTTGCCGAAGCTGCCAAAAAGGCTGGTGTGAAAGAAGTAATTTTTGACCGTGGCGGGTTCCTGTTTCACGGACGTGTGAAGGCTTTGGCCGACGCGGCACGTGAAGGCGGATTGGAGTTTTAATATGGCTGATGACAAAACAACACCAGAAGGCGCGGCGAAGCCGGGTACAACTGGCGAAGGCAATCAGCCTGAAGCAGCTGTAGCAGCTGAAGCCAAAACCGGTGGTCCTGAGCGTCAATCGCGCGGTGGAAACCGTGGCGGCGGCGGTGGTCGTGACAACCGCGGTGGCGGACGCGACAATCGTGGCGGCGGACGCGGACGCGGTGGTCGTGGCAACAACAATGACGGCGGCGAAGAGCTGGTCGAGAAACTGGTTCACATCAACCGTGTTTCGAAAACCGTAAAGGGCGGTAAACGCTTCGGTTTCGCGGCATTGGTCGTGGTTGGCGACGGCAAGGGCCGGGCTGGCTTCGGTAAAGGCAAGGCGCGTGAAGTGCCGGAAGCGATTACCAAGGCGACCGCAGCGGCGAAAAAGAACATGGTTCGCGTGCCGCTTCGTGAAGGCCGGACCCTGCACCATGACGGTAAAGGTCAATTCGGTGCGGGCAATGTGACCGTCCGTTCAGCACCTGCCGGTACCGGTATTATTGCTGGTGGTCCGATGCGTGCTGTTTTCGAAAGCCTGGGCGTTTCGGACGTTGTGACCAAGTCCAACGGTACCGCAAATCCTTATAACATGATCCGCGCAACCTTTGCTGCGTTGGCAGATCAGTCGAGCCCGAAAGCTGTTTCGCAGCGTCGCGGCAAGAAAGTGACTGACTTGCTGGCACGCGCTGGCGGTTCGGCTGCCGAAGTGGCAGCGGATGCCGCGGCAGTTACGGAGTAATTTTTGATGGCCAAAATTAAAGTCAAACAGATCGGCTCTCCGATCCGTCGTCCGGAATCGCAGCGCAAAACGCTGATCGGTCTCGGTCTCAACAAGATGCACCGTGTTTCCGAACTGGAAGATACCGCCGAAGTCCGCGGTATGATCGGCAAAGTACATCATCTGGTGGAAGTTCTCGAAGGGTAACACCTGACACTTCCGTGCGCATAAAAGCGAAAGCGAGTACAAGACATGAAACTGAACGAACTTAAAGACAATGAAGGCGCGCGCAAATCGCGCATGCGTGTTGGCCGGGGCATAGGCTCGGGCAAGGGCAAGACCGGCGGACGTGGCCAAAAAGGCCAGAAATCCCGCTCGGGTGTTTCGATCAACGGCTTTGAAGGTGGCCAGATGCCACTCCACATGCGGCTTCCGAAACGCGGTTTCAACAACCCGTTCGGTACCGACTATGCGGAAGTCAACCTGGGCATGATCCAGAAGTTCATCGACAGCAAAAGCCTCGACAACAAGGGCACCATTGATCACGCAACGCTCAAAGCTGCTGGTCTGGCCCGTGGCGGCAAGGACGGCGTTCGTCTGCTTGCCAAGGGTGAATTGAAGGCGAAAATCACGATCTCCGTTGCCGGCGCTTCCAAAGCGGCTGTGGCAGCGGTTGAAAAAGCCGGCGGCAAGGTCGAAATTCTTTCTGCGGGTGGCGAACGCCGACCCAAGGGTGAGAAGAAAGCGACACCTTCCAAACCCGCACGCGAGAAAAAAGCCGAGAACAGAGCGAAAAAGAAAGATTGATCTTCGAGAGGCGCTGATTTCAGCGCCTCTTTTTCTGGCCCCTTGTTTTTGATGGATGAACATCCGATATGGGGCGGGTTGCATAGCTGCAAAAGCAGCTATCCATCTCCGGAGATTGCATCAGACGCAATAGTTGGAGATGGGCTTCTGCCTTGGCAGGGGCGCGTTTCAAACTTATAGTGGGCAGGGAAGTCAAGCATGGCATCAAGAGCCGATCAGGTCGCAGCCAATCTGAGTCTAGCAAAATTTGGGCAAGCTACGGAACTGCGGAAACGCATCTGGTTCACGCTTGGCGCGCTGATCATTTTCCGCTTGCTCAGCTTTGTACCGCTGCCAGGCGTTGATCCGGTCGTCCTTGCCGATCTTTATGATCAGACCCGCGGTGGCGTTCTCGATATTTTCAATACATTCTCGGGCGGTTCGCTCGAGCGGATGAGTCTGATTGCCCTGGGCGTCATGCCCTATATTACCGCTTCGATCGTGGTCCAGCTGGGGGCCGCATTGTCTCCGACGCTCGCTGCGATCAAGAAAGACGGCGAAGCTGGGCGCAAGAAACTCAATCAATATACCCGCTACGGCACGGTCGGCCTGACCGCGGTTCAGGGCTATTTTATCGCAGTCGGCCTGGAAAGCTTTGCCTCCCAGTCGGGTCTGCAAGCAGTCGTCGAACCGGGCTATATGTTCCGCGTCGGTGCGGTTATCAGTCTGATTGGCGGTACATTGTTCCTGATGTGGCTGGGTGAACAGATCACCAGTCGCGGTATCGGTAACGGTATTTCGCTGATCATCATGGCCGGTATTGTCGCCCAGATGCCAACCTTTGTCGGCAACCTGATGGAAGGCAGCCGTACCGGTTCGATCAGCGCGCTGACGATCGTCGGCCTGATTGCGATGGTTGCCGGTCTCATATTGTTCATCAGTTTCATGGAGCGGGCCCAGCGCAGGGTGCTGATCCAATATCCCAAGCGCGCCACCCAGCATGGCGTGATGCAGGCGGATCGCAGCCATCTGCCGCTGAAGGTCAATACCGCGGGCGTTATCCCGCCGATCTTTGCCTCTTCTCTGCTGCTGATGCCGCTGACGGTGAGCCAGTTTGCCGGCAATACCGCTTCCGGAGAGACGGCATTTGGTGATTTCATCATCATGCTCAACCAATATCTTGCCCATGGCCAGCCGCTCTATATGGCGCTTTATGCTTCGGGCATTATCTTCTTCTGTTTCTTCTATACGGCGGTTGTGTTCAATCCCGAGGAAACGGCGGAAAATCTGAAGAAAAATGGTGGTTTCATTCCCGGCATTCGGCCTGGAAAAAATACCGCCGATTATCTGGATTATGTGCTGACCCGGATCACCGTGGTCGGTGCCGCCTATCTCGCCCTGGTCTGTGTCCTGCCGGAATATGTCATGGCACAAACCAATCTTCCGATTTTCTTCCTCGGCGGAACCAGCCTGTTGATTGTTGTTAATGTGACGGTCGATACGGTGACCCAGATTCAGAGCCACTTGCTGGCCCTGCAATATGGCGATTTGCTGAAAAAAGCGAAGCTGAAGGGCGGTCGGCGTAGACGCTAACCGCGGAAGGCGTTAGGTCTAGATCAGAATCATTACACTACAACAGGGGCAATTCATGGATATCATCTTGTTGGGACCACCGGGTGCCGGGAAGGGGACTCAGGCGAGCCGTCTTGAAGAAGAACACGGGATGGTCCAGCTTTCCACCGGCGACATGCTGCGGGCGGCCGTTAAGGCCGGCACCGAAGTCGGTTTGAAAGCCAAGGCTCTGATGGAGGCCGGTGAACTGGTTCCGGATGAAGTGGTGTCGGGCATTATCGGCGACAAGCTGGACGAGCTTGGTCCCGATCAGGGCGTCATCTTTGACGGTTATCCCCGGACAGCCGCGCAAGCCGAATCGCTCGACGAGATTTTGGCGGCGCGAAACCGCAAGCTCTCCCATGTGATTGAACTCGTCGTCGACGAAGATGCGCTGGTCGAGCGTATTGTGGGCCGATATACGTGTGGCAGTTGCGGCGAAGGCTATCATGATACGTTCAAGAAACCCGCCAAAGAAGGCGTTTGCGACGTATGCGGCAAAAGTGATTTCAAGCGTCGTCCCGATGACAATGAAGAAACCGTGCGCACCCGCATGAAAGAATATCGTGCGAAGACAGAACCCATCCTGCCGATATATGAAAAGCGCGGGATCGTGCACAAGGTCAATGGCATGGGCAGCATGGCGGAAGTCAATGATGCGATAGAGGCTGTTCTGTCACTCTGAACCGATTTCACCGGAGACATGGTCATGATCAAGCTGGCATTTCGAACGATATTGGGAATGGCAGCGCTTTGCGGCGCGAATGGCGCGCAGGCAGAAGTGACCAACACGGCGGACAACGGCTTCACCGTTCAGCATCAAACAGTGATCTCCGGCGATACGGCATCGGTCTGGAAAGCAATGATCGCGCCGTCGCGCTACTGGAATGGCGACCATAGCTGGACCGGCAATGCAGAAAATTTCTATCTCGTTCCGCAGGCTGGGGGATGTTTTTGCGAACTGATCCGGACGACGTCGGACGATAATATCAAATCATCTGAAGGCAGCGTTCAGCATATGCGGGTGATTTTTGCCCATAATGAAAAGATGCTGCGGCTCTCCGGCGCGTTGGGGCCGCTTCAGGGCGAAGCCGTTACCGGTACGCTGACGATGCTGCTCCAGCCGCAAGAGGACAGGACAGCGGTTCGCTTCACCTACAAGGTGGGCGGCTATATGGAATTTCCGGTTGATCAGATCGCACCCGCCGTTGACGGCGTGATCGGCGAACAATTGACGCGTCTGGCGGCATTATTCGAGGATCCTGCTGCGGCGGATAGCAGTGTGACGGACGACGTGTCTGATGATCCGGTCGATGATGTGGTTGAGTAAACCGGCATTCGCGTGACCGCAATCGACAAAGGCGATGCCCGGCGCTGATTAACGCTCGATATCAAGGCTTTACCTCGACCGTTTAATAGTTCTATGATGGTTCCATATTTGTTGCCGGCTTGAGGAGGCCGACGGCGAACAACGGGGCGTGCATATATTCAATCATTGAGGGGTTAGACTATGGCCGTTTCCGATCATGTAGATTTTCCGACATTCATGGAAGGTGTCAAGAAGCGCAATCCGGGGCAACCTGAATTTGTTCAGGCGGTTCAGGAAGTTGCGATGGATATTTTTGATTTCATCGAAGACAAGGAAGCCTATCACAGCGCCCAGATATTGCGGCGTATTGCCGAACCTGACCGCGTGGTTTCCTTCCGCGTTTGCTGGGAAGACGACAATCACTGCATTCGCGTGCAGCGCGGCTTTCGGATCCAGAATAACAATGCCATCGGCCCCTATAAGGGCGGCATCCGTTTCCACCCGAGCGTTACCGAAAGCGTGCTGAAATTCCTGGCGTTCGAGCAGACGTTCAAAAACGCGCTGACCGGACTGCCGATGGGCGGCGGCAAGGGCGGTGCAAACTTCAACCCCAAGGGCAAGTCCGATGCAGAAGTCATGCGTTTCTGCCAGTCGTTCATGACCGAACTGTATCGTCACATTGGCCCGGACACCGACGTTCCTGCCGGTGATATCGGTGTCGGTGGCCGCGAAATCGGCTATATGTTCGGCCAGTACAAGCGGATCACCAACCGCTGGGAAGGCGTGCTGACCGGCAAGGGTCTGGAATATGGCGGATCGCAGATGCGGCCAGAAGCAACCGGCTACGGCGCGGTCTATTTCATGGAAAATATGCTCAAGCACCGGGATGATGCGATCGCCGGCAAGACCGCGGTCATTTCCGGGTCCGGGAATGTTGCAACCCACGCGGCAGAGCAGATCACCAAACAGGGCGGCAAGGTTCTGACCCTGTCGGACAGTGGCGGCTTCATTCACGATCCGGACGGCATTGATCAGGACAAGATCGACTGGGTCAAACATCATAAAACCCACACGCGAGGCCGGATCAGCGAATATGCTGATCATTTTACCGGTGCGACCTATCATGAAGGCGCCCGCCCGTGGAGCGTGCCATGCGACCTGGCGTTACCGTGTGCGACCCAGAATGAGCTCAACGAAGAGGAAGCTAGGGAACTGGTCGCCAATGGCGTTATCGCTGTGTCGGAAGGCGCCAACATGCCGACCACATTGGAAGGGGTGCACGTCTTCCACGATGCCAAGATCATGTATGGTCCGGGCAAGGCAGCCAATGCCGGCGGCGTCGCGGTTTCCGGCCTGGAAATGAGCCAGAATGCCGAACGGATCAGCTGGAACCATGAGCGGCTCGGCGAAATGCTAACCGATCTGATGAAAGGCATCCACGGCAAATGTGTCGAATATGGCGATCAGGGCGACGGCTATGTCGACTATGTGAAGGGTGCCAATATCGCGGGCTTCAAAAAAGTCGCCGACGCCATGCTGGCTTATGGTGTCACCTGATACATAATTTTCTTGCGCAAAAAAGCGCCATCGGCCAGATCATGGTCGATGGCGCAGACAAAAACTCCAAAGGTGAAGCGGCTTCGTACCAAGCTTGAACAGCCATGTGAAATTGGCTGGTGCGAACTTATTGATTTGCCTGGATTTGGCGTAAAAAACCTCCACGCCAAAGTCGACACCGGGGCCGCGACCTCATCGCTCCACGCCACCCGGATCAAAGCCTTTGATAAAGATGGCAAACCATTCGTGCAATTTACCATCCCGATGGGGACGGGTATTCCCGACTATCATTGTGAAGCGCCTGTCTATGGACAGCGCAGAATAAGAAGTAGCAATGGTGTCATGCAAACCCGTTATGTGATAGAGACAGTCATGAAGCTCGGACCACTGGAGTGGGTCGGACATATGACACTTGCCAACCGGCAATCAATGATATTCCCGGTCCTGATAGGACGCCGGGCGCTGAAGCGGGGCTTTCTCGTCAACAGCGCCAGGCGCTGGATGCTGGGTCGGCACGAAGAAAGATAATTTATGAAAATCGCCATGCTTGCGCGGAACCCGAATCTTTACTCGCACAAAAGACTGGTGGAGGCAGCAGAAGATCGCGGACATTCGCTGGACATATTGAACACGACCCGTTGTACGGTGAATATCGCCAGTCACCGGCCGACGATCACTTATGACGGGCATACACTGCAAGGATATGAGGCGGTCATACCGCGCATCGGAGCGTCGATCACCAACTATGGCACTGCGGTGCTGCGCCAGTTTGAAATGGCTGGTGTCTGGCCGCTCAATGAAAGCGTCGCCATCGGCCGCAGCCGCGACAAGCTGCGCTCTATGCAGATATTGTCCAAATATGGATTGGGGTTGCCGCTGACGGCTTATGCCAATGATCCGAAACAGGCCGAAGAAATTATCAGGGCGGTGAACGGTCCGCCGGTGGTGATCAAGCTTCTGGAAGGCACCCAGGGGATCGGCGTGGTTCTCGCCGAGACCATGTCGAGCGCCAAGTCGGTGATCGAGGCCTTTCGCGGCGCCAATGTGAATATATTGGTGCAGGAATTCATCAAGGAAGCCGGCGGCACGGATATCCGCGCGCTGGTCGTGGGGGGCAAGGTGGTCGCCGCCATGAAGCGCACCGGTGCACCGGACGATTTCCGCTCCAACCTGCATCGCGGTGGTAGCGCCCAGATTGTGAAGATCACGCCGGAAGAGCGCTCAACCGCCTTGCGTGCGGCCAAGCATATGGGCCTGAATGTGTGCGGCGTCGACATGCTGCGTTCCAATCACGGCCCGGTGATCATGGAAGTGAACAGTTCGCCCGGTCTCGAAGGCATCGAAAATGCCACCGGCAAGGATGTCGCGGGCCTGATCATCGAATTTATCGAGAAGAACTCCAGGCCCGGAAAGACAAAGACGCGCGGCAAGGGGTGATGCACCCGTTGGTCCGGGCGGGGTGAAGGTGGCGCGACCGGGTGAATGGACTGAAACGAGGATATCGCGGACCGAAGTCAAGCGCCTAGATATGGCAAGCGC
>CAJQNR010000188.1 GCA_905479715.1 uncultured Sphingorhabdus sp. | reverse complement strand
TGGATGCGTCCTGTAACCATTATCATGGCACCTTTGGTGACATGTTCGGCAACGCATTGTCCGATACCGTTGAAGCAGGTAATCCGATGCCATTCGGTATCTTGCTGACGTTCGCCTTCACTGTCTTTGAACGTGCGCGTTGTCGCTAAAGAGATGTTTGTAATAGTTGCATCTGACTTGGTTTCGCGAACCTCTGGATCGTTACCTACGAAGCCGACGAGTGTGACTGTGTTCTTCATGATGATTTGCCTTTCGAAGCTATTTTGTTCGTCCAAGGGACCATCCCTTTGACTAAGCCCCGAAAGGTCCGGCTGGGGTTTGGACTGCACCGATTGATAATGAGGGAAACCCCGCTCGAAGGGGTGGTGCGGGCAGCAGCGCGAAGCGATGCAACACGGCCCTGAAGATGCGCGGGTTGCTGTCCCGATCCCATCCGGACAGGGGCTGGTTTATGTCAATGAAGGGGATGTGTTTTTGGACGGAGGATGCGCAAAAGTAACTGCAACCGTCAATTGTCAGATACATCTGGAAGCTATTAGAACTATCCGTCATAGTCTTAAGGCCACCTCGAACAATACCGATTTCCGGCTGATATAGCGATTTGATATCCTCACTGGGCCAGAAGTCGGATCATTTTTGGATTTCCCCCAGCCTGTTTTGGGTTGATGCAGCCTGTCTTTCTGGCTTTTGGCCTCAGGTAGCGAGGATTGCCGTCCGTTCGAGCACGACCAGACGGCGCATGTTGTAAGCCAGATTTTGCATCCCGATCTTCGTAGTCGCCCGCAGGATACCGATGGTGCGCACGAACTTGCCGCCCATGCTGTGCTGGCATCCGAACACATGTTCGACCCGCACGCGCACTTTTGAGCGGGTCTTGTTGGCGGCTTCCTGGGCGCTGGTGAGCGGTTTACCCCGCGATCCGCGCCGATGGATGTGGCTGGTCAGGCCGCGCTCGGCGAGCACCGCTTCACTAGCCTCGCTGCGGTAAGCGCTATCGGCCCAGACCCCGCTGGCAGTGTTTGCACGATCAAGCACATCATCCAGCTTCTGACTGTAATGCGCCGAGGCGCTGCTGATAGCGTAGCGCCGCACCAGCTTGTGGCGGCGATCAACGTTGATGTGGTTCTTGTATCCAAAATGCGACTTGCCATGCTTTCTGGTCCAGCGGGCATCCTTGTCCTTCTGGCGGTTCTTGGCGGGGTGCGCCTCCCATCCCGCCGGGGTCCCGCCCGCTTTGATCTTCGCATTATCGTGACGTGAGCCCCGCTGATGCGGGGCGGGCACGATGGCGGCATCAATAATCTGACCGCCCATAGCCAGATAGCCTTGGTCCTTGAGATAGTTGTCAAACAAGTGAAACAGCTTGTCCACCGCCATCGCTTGGGTCAGCGCCTCGCGGTAAAGCCATAATGTCTTGGCATCGGGCACCGCATCCTCCAGGCCGAGCCCGGCAAAACGCATGAATGAAAGCCGGTCGCGAAGCTGATATTCCATCGCGTCATCTGACAGATTATAGAGCGCCTGAAGCACCTATATCTTGAAAATCAGAACCTCACCCCAGGGTTTGCGCCCTGCGGCACTTTTGCGGTCCCCATCCGTCGTGATCATGGGCGAAGACGTCGGCTATTTCGGCGGCGTTTTCCGCGCGACCGCTGGCCTTCAGGAAAAATTTGGCAAGACGCGCTGTTTTGACACGCCTATTTCCGAATGCGGAATCATCGGCGCAGCGGTCGGCATGTGCGCTTATGGTTTGCGACCGGTGCCGGAAATCCAGTTTGCCGACTATATCTATCCAGGCATGGATCAGCTGATCTCGGAAGCGGCGCGGCTGCGCTATCGTTCGGCGGGAGAGTTTACTGCACCAATGACTGTCCGCTCGCCTTTTGGTGGCGGGATTTTTGGCGGGCAGACGCACAGCCAGTCGCCGGAAGCCATGTTCACCCATGTTTCCGGCTTGAAAACGGTGATCCCGTCAACGCCTTATGACGCCAAGGGGCTTTTGATTGCCTCGATCGAGGATAATGATCCGGTACTTTTCCTTGAGCCCAAGCGGATCTACAATGGCCCGTTCACCGGCTATTATGACAATCCGGTCTCGCCCTGGTCGAAATTTGCCGAATCCGAAGTGCCCGAGGGCCATTATACCGTGCCGCGGGGCAAGGCAAAGATCGTTCGCGAAGGCGATGCGGTGACGGTTCTCGCTTATGGCACGATGGTTCATGTGGCCAAGGCGGTGGTCGAAGAACACCAGATAAATGCCGAGGTGATCGATCTGCGCACTCTGGTGCCGCTGGATATCGAAACGATCGAAGAGTCGGTCAAGAAGACCGGGCGCGGCCTGATTGTGCACGAGGCAACGCGGACCAGCGGATTTGGTGCAGAACTGTCGGCGCTGGTACAGGAACGATGTTTCTACCATCTTGAAGCGCCGATTGAGCGGGTTACCGGATTTGATACACCCTACCCGCACAGCCTGGAATAGGCCTATTTTCCGGGTCCGGTGCGGATTGGTGAAGCGCTGGAAAAAATTGTCAGGGATTTGAAATCATGAGCAAATATACATTCAACCTGCCTGACATTGGCGAGGGTATTGCCGAAGCGGAAATCGTCAAATGGCATATCAAGATCGGCGATGTCGTGGCCGAAGATGACCAACTAGCCGACGTCATGACCGACAAGGCGACCGTGGAAATGGAAGCGCCGGTTTCAGGCAAGATTGTCGCGGTTGCTGGTGAAGAAGGCGATATTATCGCGATCGGTTCGATGCTGGTCGAGATTGAAGTCGCGGGCGAGGTCGATGCCGACAAATTGGAAGAATTGGAAGCATCTAATGCCGTTGCCGACACGGCTGACGAACCGGAGCCTGACGACGCGATTGTTGAACAAACCATTGGTAATAAAGATAACATTACTGTATCTCCTACAAGTTCAACAGCAGTGGAGGATTCTGGAACGCCTTATGCAGATCCAACAGATTCCACCGTGCCGTCGCCGAAGAATGGCGGACGAAAAGTGCTCGCCACTCCCGCCGTGCGCAAGCGCGCTGCCGATCTCGGCGTCGATCTGAGCGAGGTCAAGGCGCAGGGCGAGCATATCCGGCACAGCGATCTCGATGCCTTTCTGGACTATGGTTCGGGGCAGGGCTATCGTCCGTCCGGTGCCGTGCAGAAACGAGACGACGAAAAGATAAAAGTTATCGGAATGCGGCGCAAAATTGCGCAAAACATGGCGGAATCGAAACGGAATATTCCGCATTTCTCCTATGTCGACGAAATCGACATGACCGAACTGGAAGATATGCGCGCGGACCTGAATGCCAATCGTGGCGACCGGCAGAAGTTGACAATGTTGCCGATGTTGATTGTCGCCATCTGCAAGTCGCTGCCGCAATTCCCGATGCTGAACGCGACCTATGATGATGAAGGTGGCTTTGTCACCCGGCATGGCTCGGTACATCTGGGCATGGCGACGCAGACCACCCAAGGTTTGATGGTGCCAGTTCTACGTGACGCACAGGATCTCAATGTCTGGCAATTGGCTGCAGAGATTGGCCGCCTGGTATCGGCCGCGTGTGATGGCAGCGCGAGGGCAACCGAATTGACAGGATCCACGCTGACCTTGACATCGCTTGGCCCGTTGGGCGGGATCGCTACGACGCCGGTGATCAACCGACCGGAAGTGGCGATCATCGGACCGAACAAGATTGTCGAGCGGTCGATGATCATCGACGACGAGATTCAGGCACGCAAGCTGATGAACCTGTCGATCTCGTGCGATCACCGGGTGGTCGATGGCTATGATGCCGCCAGCTATGTGCAAGCGCTCAAGCATTTTCTGGAAACGCCGGTATTGTTGTTCGCTGACTGATTGGCCTAAAAATTAGCACCAGCTGACTCTCTCGGTCACCTACTCATTTAAACGCAACCAGGTTTGAATTGAGGCGGCTTACGGCGCCGCAAAACTGTCAACAATAGAAAGTGCCAAAATAGTGCTAGCAGGGAACGCTTCCGCGCGCTTGGTCTATCGCGGTCTGGATTGCGGCATCGCTACTATCAAGATCAGCCTTGTAAAGCTCGAAATAGAGCGCGCCGGCTGCCCGACCCGCGCAGACCGCACTGGATAATGTACCCTTCATGCGGTTGGCAGTATCGCCAGTTTTTGCGAAAATGGTCTGGAACAGCAATGGACGATTGAGCAAGCTACCCGTAATCAACGCGTATCGTTGACTGCCGAACGCATTGAGATCAGCGGCAAAGATCGCGCCGTTGGGTAGTTGCGTCATCAGGTCAGAATAAAACGCGCTGCCGTCGTTGTCCGGCATGCAGATTTGTGCGACCGGGGCAGCTATGACGACGGTGGTTGCAGGAAATGCGGCCAGAGTCGCACTCGCAGTTGTCTCCCAGGCATTCAGATAGCTCGTTCGGCTATAGGCAACCGACGTTGCGCCGGATCCCAGCGTACCACCGCTGCATGCCACCAGCGACATTTCCGACACTGGCGCGCCAACCGATACGGCGCGGACCAGCGCTGTTTGTCCGCGTCCAGAGATATGACTTGCGAGCTGCGACATTAATCGACCAAATCGATCAAGAAAGATGCTGTCCCACGGCACCGGATCGGTGATCGTGCCGCCGAGGATGCTCGTTCCTGAATAAGTGCGCGCGCCTGCCGTCGTGAGCCAGGTCGGCCAAGCGCCATCGCTGACACCGATATGGATCGTGACCCGCTTGTCGGCCGCTGCTGCTAGATCCAATGTCGAGTCAAGTCTCGACCAATCAAAGCTACCGTCGCTGGGTTCTACGGAGCTCCAGACTTCGCGCCACGCCACCCCATCCACGTCCGCCTTGGCAAGGTAACCCTGCACCGTCGCGCTAGAGTCCCCGGGATCGGCGAGCGCAAAGACTTCTGCGGTTGCACCCGGTGTTGGCGTCGGGGCGGGAGTTGGCGCCGGAGTGGGAGTTGGTGTCGGGGTTGGCGTGGGCAATACTACCGATGTAGGTGTCGGGCTCGCCGATGGGCCGGAACCACCACAAGCGCTGCAGGCTAGACTGAACAGGATAACCGGTGCGCGGCGGACTATTCGCATGTAATTTTTTCCCTTAGTGCTAGTCTGTTCCGCTTGACTTCTCATGGTACCAGTTAAAAGGTCAGGTCACATCCATCGCTGCAGTCCGAATCGTCAACCCTAAGGCTATCTGACTGGCGACGCCGACCAGAAAAGTAAAGGTGCGGAACGGGATTGGCATCCGGAAATCGTCATGAGTGCATACGCGAGCCGTGCGAAGATCACAAGATTTTCAACGGCATTGATGTGGGCTTGTACATTACGAACGGCCCATGTTGCACATGGAGGTGGATCGGGCAGGGTTTCAACCAAGGTGGTGAAGAACGCGTTCTTGAAATCGTGTCGTGGCAGCGCTTCGATTGTTTCTGCGACAAGAGGTGGCGGCAGAGCATCAAGTCCCGTTTCCAGCACATTGACGCCCGCACCGATGTGGACAAGTGCGATCTCCGGTCTCGTGTGGAGAGCAATCGAGATAAGTTGTAACGTTAGCTGTGTGACTGTCCAAGCGCGGCTTAATTCTTTCTTCTCCCGTGAGGGAGAAGGGGTCGGGAGAGGTGCTTTGGCTAGCTGCCGTTCGTCTGGGAGTGTCAGTAATTTCGTGTGTGATGGAGCATAATGGGTAAAAGGAGTCCCACTATGTCACGACGCAAAGAGCCGACGATCCCCGCAGAGTTACTGGATCAACTATTAGCAGGCTCGGATGCAGCTTCTGCGCTGGATCAGGGCGGATTGCTGGATTCGTTGAAGAAGGCGCTCGCCGAACGAGCGCTGAATGCCGAGATGGATTATCATCTGGATGGCGACGAACAGGCTGGCAACAGCCGCAATGCCTATGGCCGCAAGCGCGTCATCACCGATAGCAGCAAAATCGAGATCGAGGTGCCGCGCGACCGCGAGGGCAGCTTTGATCCACAGTTGATTGCTAAATACCAGCGCCGGTTCCCTGGTTTTGATGAGAAGATTATCTCAATGTATGCGCGCGGGATGAGCACGAGGGAGATCACCGGGCATCTGCGCGCCCTGTACGGCATCGACGTATCGCCTGACCTGATCTCGACCGTCACCGACGGCGAGCATCGCGCCGTGCCGGGGGCACGGGAAGACGCGCAGCGCTGGAAGAAGTTACCGCCTGGCAGCAGCGGCCGCTTGATCCGGCCTATCCACTGGTGTTTTTCGACGCCATTCGCGTCAAGATCCGCGATGAAGGCATGGTCCGCAGTAGCGCAGGCGTCGGATGGTCCGGCGGATAATCCTACAGCCGAGCCATCCATATCGCGCTTGGCGTCCGCGCTGATGGCCGCAAAGAGGTTCTCGGCCTGTGGATTGAACAAAATGAAGGTGCCAAATTCTGGCTGCGCGTTATGAACGAGCTTAAAAACCGGGGCACCGAGGATATCATGCTGGCAGTCGTTGATGGTCTCAAGGGCTTTCCCGATGCGATAACGGCGGTGTTCCCTGATGCCATCGTCCAGACATGCATCGTCCATTTGCTACGCAACAGCATGGATTTCGTATCGTGGAAAGATCGTAAGCCATTGGCAACGG
>CAJQNR010000187.1 GCA_905479715.1 uncultured Sphingorhabdus sp. | reverse complement strand
TATGCGCTGGCCTATCTCGGGGCGATTGTCGCGGGCGGTTGTGCGGCGCCGCTGACCACTTCGGCGACGCCGAAGCAGCTCGCCAACATGATGCGCGACAGTGGCGCAATGCATCTGTTTATCGACCGCGCGAAACGTGCGGAGCTTCTGGAAAGCGGGGAAGACCTGCCGCCGCTCAAACAGGTCATGATGGATGGCGCTGTCGAAGACGCGCCGATGATCCTGGACTGGATGGCAGAGGAAGGCGCGGTCCCGGCCGATTTGGGTGTCGGCCCGAGTGACCCCTATAATATCATCTATTCGAGCGGCACAACCGGCACGCCCAAGGGCATTGTGCACAGCCGCCAGATGCGCTGGTATCATGCGGCTGTGGGCGAGGGGACCGGCTATGGCCAGCCGGGGCAGGTCACCCTGCTGTCGACGCCGCTCTATTCGAACACGACGCTGGCGCTGTTCACGCCGACCATTGCCTATGGCGGAACATTGGTGATGATGGGCAAGTTCGATTGCCAGCGCTGGCTGGAACTGGCGCAAGAGCATCGGGCCAGCCACACGATGCTGGTGCCGGTCCAATATCAGCGGCTGATGGATTTTGACGGTTTTGACGATTATGACCTCAGCAGCCTGACTCATAAATATTGCACCAGCGCGCCGTTCTCGGCGGAGCTCAAGGCGGAAGTGCTCAAACGCATGCCGGGCGGGCTGATCGAGATTTACTCGATGACCGAGGGGGGCGTGGTCTGTCTGTTGTTGTGCCACGAACATCCTGACAAGTTGCACACGGTCGGCATCGCCTGGGGCGGCAGCGAGGTGATCACGGTTGACGAGCAGCTCAACCGTCTGCCCGCGGGTGAAATGGGCGAACTGGTCGGGCGGTCACAGACGATGATGTCGGGTTACAAGAACCAGCCGGAGAAGACCGAGGAAGCCAGCTGGTATGACGAGAATGGCGACCGCTGGCAGCGGATGGGCGATATCGGCAAGGTCGACGAGGATGGTTTCATCACCCTGATGGGCCGGACCAAGGACATGATCATCTCGGGCGGCTTCAATATCTATCCGCGCGATCTGGAAGAAGCGCTGATGGCACAGCCGGGCGTGGCCGATGCGGCGGTGATCGGGGTGACGTCGCGGCAATGGGGCGAGACGCCGGTCGGCTTTGTCGTCGCCGATGCCGGAGTGACGCTCGATCTCGAAGCGTTGAAGGCGGCAACCAATGCCAATCTCGGCAAGACCCAGCGGCTCTCCGAACTGCGCCTGATCGACGAACTGCCGCGCAGCCATATCGGCAAGATTTTGAAGACCGAGTTGCGGGACATGGTCGAGGCAACTTAGTTTGGAGAGGGGCGTTACCGGACCATGTTGATGACATTTCTTGTCGTGGTGGTGGTTTCGGCGGCGCTGATCGTCGGCGCGCTCTGGGGCATTTACGGAAAAATCTCGAGCAGGACCGAGGGCTTTGTTATCGCCCTGGCCGGTGGCGCGCTGGTTGTCTCGCTGGTCACCGAACTGATTCAGCCTGCGGTCGAGCAGAGCAACCTCTGGGTCGGACTGGGTGCGGTCGCGACCGGCGCAATTGTCTTTTCCGTTGTCGATTACTGGATTGATGAAAAATGGGGGCCGGAAGGCGGTGGCGGCTTGCTGGCCGCGATCACGCTCGACGGTGTGCCGGAAAATCTCGCGCTCGGGGTCGCGCTGATCGGGGCGGCACCGATCGAAGTGGCAGCGCTGGCCGGATCAATCCTGCTCTCCAATCTGCCCGAGGCCGCAGGCGGGGCCAAGCAGATGGTCGGTAACGGATTGTCCAACGGCAAGACGCTGGGCCTTTGGGCCTTGACCGCGCTGATCTTGTCGGCCGCGGCGATCATCGGATATTTCGCGCTGGAAGGCGTCTCGCCGCATGTTCTGGCCGCGACCCGCTGTTTTGCCGCCGGCGCGGTGGTCGCCTCGCTCGCCACCGAGGTATTTCCCAAGGCCTATAAGGAGGATCGCCATATGGCCGGTGTGGCGACCGCAATCGGCGTGATATTGGCGGTCTTTCTGGGCGAGCTTGCCGTGGCGTGAGATGGAATGCGTTTCGGTCCGATAATAGACGGCATTATGGACAAAGGCACTAGACTCAAAAGAGGCGGACCACTAAGCGGCTAAGCCATGTCCATAGCCCATGAAGAAACCATCCTGATCGTCGATTTCGGCTCTCAGGTCACGCAGCTTATCGCCCGCCGGGTGCGCGAAGCGGGGGTCTATTCCGAGATTGCCCCGTTCAACAGCGCAGAAGAGGCCTTTCACCGGCTGAAACCCAAGGGCGTGATCCTGTCGGGATCGCCCGCCGGCGTGCCCGAAGAAGACAGTCCGCGCGCACCGGATGTGATTTTCGAAAGCGGCGTACCGATCCTCGGCATTTGCTATGGCCAGCAGGTCATGACGCACCAGCTGGGCGGCGCGGTGGAATCGGGTGAAAGCGGCGAATTTGGCCGGGCCTTTATCGAGATCTCCGAAGAATGCGTCCTGTTCGACGGCCTGTGGCAGGTCGGCGAAAAGCATCAGGTGTGGATGAGTCACGGCGACAAGGTCACCGAATTTGCGCCCGGCTTCCGGATCGTTGCGACCACCGAAGGCGCGCCTTTCGCGCTGATCGCCGACGACGAGCGGCGCTATTATGGCACCCAGTTCCACCCCGAGGTCGTCCATACGCCCGATGGCGGCAAGATGATCGCCAATTTCGTCCGCCATGTCTGCGGCTGTGCCGGCGACTGGACGATGGCCGAGTTTAAGGCCGCCAAGATCAAGGAAATCCGCGAACAGGTCGGTGACGGAAAAGTCATCTGCGGCCTCTCGGGCGGGGTCGACAGCGCGGTCGCGGCGGTGCTGATCCACGAGGCGATCGGCGATCAGCTGACCTGCGTCTTCGTCGATCACGGCCTGATGCGGATGGGCGAGGCAGATCAGGTGGTGAGCCTGTTCAAGGGCCATTATAATATTCCGCTGGTTCACAAGGATGTCGAGGAGCTGTTCCTCGGCGGTCTCGCAGGCGTCACCGATCCGGAAAAGAAACGCAAATTCATCGGCGCAACCTTCATCGACGTGTTCGAGGAAGAGGCGAGGGCAGTCGGCGGCGCCGATTTCCTTGCGCAGGGCACGCTCTATCCGGACGTGATTGAATCGGTGTCCTTCACCGGTGGGCCGAGCGTCACGATCAAGTCGCACCATAATGTCGGCGGGCTTCCGGAACGGATGAACATGAAGCTGGTCGAGCCGCTGCGCGAACTGTTCAAGGATGAAGTCCGCGCCTTGGGCCGCGAACTGGGCTTGCCCGAGATTTTCGTCGGTCGCCACCCCTTCCCCGGACCGGGTCTCGCGATCCGTATCCCCGGCGAAGTGACCAAGGAGCGCTGTGATATCCTGCGCAAGGCCGACGCCATCTATCTCGAGGAAATCCGCAACGCCGGTCTCTATGATGCGATCTGGCAGGCCTTTGCCGTGCTGCTCCCGGTCAAGACGGTCGGCGTGATGGGCGACAGCCGCACCTATGACAATGTCTGCGGCCTGCGCGCCGTCACCAGCACCGACGGCATGACCGCCGACGTCTACCCCTTCGACGCCAGCTTCCTGACCCGCGTATCGACACGGATCGTCAACGAGGTGAAGGGGATCAACCGGGTGGTCTATGATTATACCAGCAAGCCGCCGGGGACGATCGAGTGGGAGTGACGCGGTTACCAGCAAGTGCGCGGCGCGCATTTGCCCGCGGCGCTCGGCATCGCAAGATGCCGCATGGGTGAGAGTGATGGTCCGGAGGGGGGTACTAAGTGGGAATAAAAAACCCTTATAGTTACAGCTTCCCCGACAATGGGCCAATTGTCTACGAGGACGAGAGTGAAAAGGTTGATGAATCCAGCCTACCTCAACGGCCTAAGTGGCTACGATTTGTTGCGCTTTTAATTTTAATCGTACCACTGTTTCCATTGATGGTCTTCAGAACAATCCAATTGGTGAGAGCAGAGCACCGGGATGACCCTGATGCGACAATGCAGGCGCTCCATAAAACCCATAAATTATCTGCTCTAATTCGCGGTCGAAACGCTCCGATGTCTCGATATCATCGGAGTTTGAGAGCCAAGATGATGGTGTTACAAAATCGGCTTGAGGATGGGCATAGAGAGTTTGCGCAGTTAAGAGAGGATCTTCAGGGGAGAGATTCCGAAGAGTCAAAATATCTTATGCATTTTGCCCAATATTGGTTGGCGCAGCTTAGAAATGACTTCGGCCAAAGCGAATATGAACTTAAGCAGGCTGAAAAACTTTCGTATCGCTCAGGTTTGCTATGGCTGCCAGCATCAAAAGGTCCCGATTCTTTCGACCTTGGTTTTGATCAGGAATTATTAGAGGCGGCAGAAGATGCCGGCATGACGGTTGAGGATTTTGTCCGGCACCGAGTGATCAAAAACTAAGTCAAAAAGTTCACGGCGACAATGGTGAATGCCTCGGTCCTTCGACAGGCTCAGGACGAACGGGGTTTTGCGGTTTTGCGTTTTCGGCCTCGCTGCCACGGAAACGGTCGGTCGACCGGCAACAATCGCCATCAGTTGGCGGGTCCGCTTTCCTGTTTAATTTCACCGTCCCGCAGCCCCACGCCGAGGCTCTCTGCCTTGCGCCCTGAAAAGAATTTGTGCTGTTCGACCGTGCCGGATCGGGCGGCGTCAAGCAGACGGTCGATAGCGGTTTCCTGTTCTCCGGCACCCACCGAGCGTCTCATCCGTTCCGCCTCCCGGTCGACGGATTTCAGAAATTTATCTTCGGTCGTGGCCGTCTTTTCCATGGGATGAAAATGGCGTTAGGCTAACCGATTTTCAAGATGGGCAGCACGGTCTATGGGTGTATGATCCGGCAATTGTTGAC
>CAJQNR010000186.1 GCA_905479715.1 uncultured Sphingorhabdus sp. | reverse complement strand
ACCGATGGTACCGACAGAACTGCTGACCGAGGCAGAAGATTTCTTGGACTTGCGGCCGGACATGAAGCGGAAAGCACCCTTGCTCACGGTCGCGGTGAGGGAGCGCTCTTTACCCGGATCATAGACAAAGCGGTCAATCGTCAGCCGGGCGTTGGACCCGATGGTGAGGCTCGACCGGTCGAGCAACAATATCTGCAATTTGCTCTTTTTCCTGGTGCTCAACAGATCGCCCCAGGCCAGACGCTGGCGCCGCGGTATCTTGACGGCTTTCTTGATCGTCGCATTGCTCATCCGGACATCGCCGACAACGGTCGCTGCTATGCCGACCTGCACCGGCGCCGAAACCGCCGGGCTCATGGTGAAGAATAAAAGGGCCGGTGCCAACAGGGCGGCTTTGACCAGCAAGGATTGAAAGGATATCATGGTCTATTCCTTGCTCGCCAACGGGCATAATTGCATGACGTCGGCCCACAATTCCGGCGCAAAATTCTTCTGCTTCAATTTTCCGATCTCGACCGCACCGCCCAGTTGATCGTCAATCTTGCACAGGTTCACCGCGTGGAGCAGCCGGGCGCTGTCCGATTTGGGGTGGAGCGCCAATACCCGTTCGAGCGTGGCAATCGCCTCGAGAAATTCTCCGCGCGCGGATTGGTCCTGGGCAAAGGCAATGCCCTTCTCCTCGTCGAGCGCGACTTCCGCCATCACATCCAGTTCGGGGAGGGTTTCCGCATGTACGGCGGTGACCGGCTGCGCGACGATGAAGAGCGCAGCTGCCAAGCCCCTGATAATTTCATATTGCAAACCCGTGACTCCTCTTTCAATCCGATTGATAGCATAGACGGCAAGCGTTTCCTATCATCACCCGCGCCGTCAAACGCCGGATTACGATATTTCGTAGAACGACGAAAATTCCGCCCGCATGCTAGTTGGCAACAACCGCCCATTCGTCGCCGAAGTGGGCCCAATAGGCACCGCCAGGCCAGGAAAAGCTGCCACCATCCATTTTCCCCGACACGGAAATCGGTGGCTGGCCGTCCGGCCCGAGTATCTGATAGACACGCCCGCCCATGACCGGCATGACCGTGAGCGTTTCGGCTACTTCGGCGGGATGGCTGGACAATATCGTCCGTAAATAGGTTCTGAACCGGTCGGCATTGCCCACGCGCCGCCCAAATTCTTCGATCAGTGGTTCATGCATGTGCACGACCGTTTCAACGTCGC
This sequence comes from uncultured Sphingorhabdus sp., assembly GCA_905479715.1. Lineage (GTDB taxonomy): Bacteria > Pseudomonadota > Alphaproteobacteria > Sphingomonadales > Sphingomonadaceae > Parasphingorhabdus. The sequence goes on along the minus strand of CAJQNR010000186.1, from coordinate 1,514 downwards.
CTGTACGCGCCGCCTCCTGCAGCTTTTTCACCGCATCCATCAAGCCTTCGTCACCGGCAATATCCGCCTTGAGGTAATTATAATCGAGCGCCCCCTCATGTTCAAAGCTCAGTTGCTTGGAAGACGGATACATAAAACTCACGGCGTCGACGATATCATGATCATCATATTCCCCCTTGCACCGCGTAAAGACTTCAAACTCCGCCCCGCGTCCGTTATAATCGATGTTCAGTATATTCTTGCCTGGAACCAGCCATTCAGAGAGTAAATATTCGGTGGAAGACGGGCTCACCGGCTCGTTGCTGGAAGAAAGTTTGACGCCTGTGTCCTTGAGCAAGACCCCGTTCAGAGTGGCGCGATAGCTGCCGGAATCAATCTTTGCCCGGACGCCGTGGGAAACGTCGCAGGCATAAGCCGCTGCCGGCATCCCCGCGACCGCTGCCATTGCTATCGCAATGCCGATTTTCATTTTGCGTCCCATCATTTCCGCGTCCTCATATTGCGCGATATGCCCATAGCCTAGCAGGTCTGCAGCTTCGCACTATGACCAAGGTCACATCGCCACGCGGCGCAGAACCCGCGGGCTCTGCTGTCCGGACAGAGCCCACGCCGGCAACAATGCCTGCGGACCTGTTTCCGGAAGAAAGCCGAAGCCCCTCCACCCGAACGCTTGTCGAACCCCGCTGCTCCCATTAGAGCCGTGATTCAAATCTTTCTTTCTTGATGGGAATCCCGATGACCCTGAATGGCCCCGCCTCGCACAGCTATTTCTCCCAGCGGCTCAAGCTGCATTATGCCGACTGGGGCAATGAGGGCAAACCGCCGCTGATCCTGCTCCACGGTGGCCGGGATCATTGCCGCAACTGGGACTGGACGGCGCAGGCCTTGCGCGATGACTGGCATATCATCTGCCCCGACGTGCGCGGCCATGGCGACAGCCAGTGGAGCACCGATGGCAATTATGCGATCATGCCGATGGTTACCGACCTCGCCCAGCTGATCCATCAGCTCGACCTCTCCCCGGTGACGATTGTCGCGCACAGCATGGGCGGCAATATCGCGTTGCGCTATACCGGCCTCTATCCCGACACGGTGCGCAAGCTGGTCGCGATCGAGGGGCTCGGACCAAGTCCCGAGATGCTTGCCGAGCGGAATAAAACCGGTCCGCTGCAACGGGTGCGCGATTCAATCGAGGAAAAACGCAGATCTGCAGGGCGACAGGTAAAACGCTATCCAAGCTTCGAAGATGCGCTCCACCGGATGCAGGACGCCAACCAGCATCTCTCCGACGAACAGGCCCGGCATCTGACCACCCATGCGGTGATCCGCAACGAAGATGGCAGTTACAGCTGGAAGTTCGATCCCTATGTCCAGCACTGGGACAGCATCGACCTGTCGCAGGATGCGATCCACGAACTCTGGGGGGCCGTCACCTGTCCGACCCAGCTCCACTACGGCGCCGACAGCTGGGCGAGCAATCCGGAGAAGGACGGCCGGATCAAATATTTCGGCGA
>CAJQNR010000185.1 GCA_905479715.1 uncultured Sphingorhabdus sp. | reverse complement strand
TCGGCGTCGCTGGTCAGCAATTCATACCAGATAAAATCACCATGTTTGTTGGACATATTCCTGCTCCTTATTTGCTCAATGAGACGACGGGTACAAAGCCGCCAAAGATCATCCTTTTGCCATCGAAGGGCATCGGGTTTTTTGCCGGGTCCATGCGCGGATCGGTTTCGTCGGGATCCTCCATCATCGCCTCCAGTTTCGCCATGCCGGCATCCCGCGTCGCCTTGTCGGGCCATTCGATCCAGGAAAAGACGATGCTTTCGTCCTCGGTCGCCTTCACCGCCTTGCGGAAATCGGTGGTTTTGCCTTGCGAAATGTCATCGCCCCAACATTCGATCACTCGTGTCGCACCCATGTCGAGAAACATGCTGTCCGCCATGTTCGCATGATCGATAAATTTCTGTTTGTTGGCGGTGGGCACCGCGATCACAAAGCCGTCCATATAGCTCATTTCTCTCTCCTTCATTGCCCGCGTATCTTCAGGCCGCGGGTTGCTCAGCCCCTGCGTCCATCGCGGCGGTTGCGGCCTCCATGTCCATCCACATCGTCTCCCACACATGACCGTCGGGGTCGGCCAGATTGCGGTTGTACATCCAGCCATAGTCCTGCTTGGGATTGATATCGGCAGCCCCGCCCGATGCCGCCGCGGTTTCGTTCATCCGGTCGACCGCTTCCCGATCGTCACAGGAAATCGCCAGCATCACCTCGCTCGCCGTCGACGGCGGGATCGGGCGGTTGGTGAAGCTTCGCCACTTGTCATGGGTCAGCAGCATCACGTTGATCGTTTCGCTCCACACCATGCAGGCGGCTGTTTCATCGGTGAATTGGGGGTTGTTGGTAAAGCCGAGCGCCTCGTAAAAGGCCATTGAGGCAGCTAGGTCGCGAACGGGCAGATTTACAAAAACCATGCGCTTTTCCGGGCTTTTCATAGTTGTCTCCACCGAATCGATATTTGACAATCATGCCATTTTGGTTATAAAAAACAACTACGGAGTTTGGAAAAATAACTAAGGTACGAAAAACAGGTCGAAAAAGATGGTATGACGATGCGTGCGGGACGGCTTTTGCGCTCGAATTGATTGGTGAGCGGTGGGCCATCTTGATCATGCGTGAACTGATGTTCGGGCCGCGGCGTTTCGGCGAATTGCGCCGTGATTTGCCGGGGGTGAGCGCCAACATCCTGACGCAGCGACTGGGTCAGCTGGAGCAGAACCGGATTGTACGGAAACGGAGATTGCCGCCGCCCGCTTCGGTACAGGTCTATGAACTGACCGAATGGGGGACGGAAGCCGAAGAACTGGTCCAGATGCTGGGCCGCTGGGCGACCCGCCATCCGGGTCATGATCCGACGTTGCCGCTCAGCGCGGCTTCGATCATGATGTCCTTCCGCACCATGTTCGCACCGGAACGGGCAGGGGACATGGAGGCACGCATCGGCTTCCGGTTCGGCAGTGACGGATTTGTCGTCCATATTCATGATGGCACCCTGGATACGGTCCGGACAGAACCGGTCGACGTGGATCTGCTGTTCGAAGGAACGCCACCCGGGCTGGCGGCGGCGGTCTATGGCGATGGAAAATTCGACGATCTCGAGCAAGCCGGAATATTGACGGTGACCGGCGATCAGCATCTGGCGGAAAAATTTATAACCTTGTTTCCGCTGCCCGAGAAATTACCGGCGAGCGACTCCGGGGCATAAAAAAACGGCGTGGGGTCAGCCACGCCGTCTTCCATTTTTTCGGGGTTCATGTCCCGGTTTGGGCAAGCTATTTTGTCTCGCTGTCGGCCTTTTTCTTGGCTGTAGCTTTCTTCTTCTTCGCCTTGGGTGCTGCCGCCGTGACTTCGAAGGTCAGGGCGTTGTCCTTCAGGTGAACCTTGACCTCGCCGCCGTTCTTGAGCTTGCCGAACAATAGTTCCTCGGCGAGCGGCTGCTTGATCTTCTCCTGGATCAGGCGGCCCATCGGACGGGCACCGTAGAGCTTGTCATAGCCGCGCTCGGTGAGCCATTTCTGGGCATCATCGTCGAGCGTGATATGGACATTCTGGTCGGCCAGTTGCAGTTCGAGTTCGAGAATGAATTTCTCGACCACCCGGGAGACCACTTCCGGCGGCAGATAGGCGAAGGGAACGATCGCATCCAGACGGTTGCGGAATTCCGGGGTGAACATTTTCTTCACCGCTTCGTCGCCCGCATCTTCCTTGGACATATTGCCGAAACCAATGCCTTCTCTCGCCATGTCGGACGCGCCGGCGTTGGTCGTCATGATCAGCACGACATTGCGGAAATCGACCGTCTTGCCGTGATGATCTGTCAGCTTGCCGTTATCCATCACCTGCAGCAAAATGTTGAACAGGTCGGGATGGGCCTTCTCGATTTCATCGAGCAGCAGTACGCAATGCGGGTTCTGATCGATCGCATCGGTCAGCAGACCGCCCTGATCATAGCCGACATAGCCCGGAGGCGCGCCGATCAGACGCGAAACGCTGTGGCGTTCCATATATTCGGACATGTCGAAACGCTTGAGCGGAATGCCCATGATCGATGCCAGCTGGCGCGCAACTTCGGTCTTGCCGACACCGGTCGGGCCGCTGAACAGATAATTGCCGATCGGCTTGTCCGGGTCGCGCAGTCCTGCACGGGACAGTTTGATCGCGCTGGACAGCTTGTTGATCGCCTCGTCCTGACCGAATACCACGCGCTTGAGATTTCTATCGAGATGCTCGAGCGTGTGCTTGTCGTCCTTCGATACCGATTTGGGCGGAATCCGCGCCATGGTCGCGATCACAGCCTCGATATCCTTGGTCGTGATCATCTTCTTGCGGCGCGAAGGCGGCAACAGCATCTGCATCGCGCCGACTTCGTCGATCACGTCAATGGCCTTGTCCGGCAGCTTGCGGTCGTTGATATAGCGGGTGGACAATTCCACCGCCGATTTCAGCGCATCCGGTGAATAGCGGACCTTGTGATGTTCTTCGAACGCACCGCGCAGACCGGAGAGAATCTTGATCGTATCCTCGACCGATGGTTCGTTGATGTCGATCTTCTGGAACCGCCGCAGCAACGCGCGGTCCTTCTCGAAATGGTTGCGGAATTCCTTGTAGGTGGTCGATCCGATGCAACGGATGACGCCGCCCGAAAGAGCCGGTTTCAGAAGATTGGAGGCATCCATCGCGCCGCCGCTGGTGGCACCGGCGCCGATTACCGTGTGAATTTCGTCGATGAACAATATCGCATCCGGCATTTTTTCCAGCTCGGAGACAACCTGCTTCAACCGTTCTTCAAAATCACCGCGATAGCGGGTTCCGGCCAGCAACGCGCCCATATCCAGCGAGTAGATAACTGCGGGTTTCAGGACGTCGGGGACATTTTCCTCGACAATGCGCAGCGCCAGTCCTTCGGCGATGGCGGTTTTGCCAACCCCGGGTTCACCGACATATAGCGGATTATTCTTTGAGCGCCGGCACAGGATCTGGACCGTGCGGTCGACTTCTGCCTGGCGTCCGATCAACGGATCGATACGGCCTTCTGCCGCTTTCGCGTTCAGATTGACGGTAAACTGGTCGAGCGCCGTTTCTTTCTTGTTCTTGTCCTTCTTGTCCTCGTCACCTTCTTGGCCCGACAATTCGGCGGGTTCGATCGTCTGGCCGCCCTTGCCGACACCGTGGCTGATATAGCTGACCGCGTCGAGCCGGCTCATATCCTGCTGCTGGAGGAAGTAGACCGCATAGCTTTCCCGTTCGGAAAACAGTGCGACCAGTACGTTGGCACCGGTGACTTCGTCCTTGCCGGAGGATTGAACGTGCAGGATCGCCCGTTGGACAACGCGCTGGAATCCGGATGTGGGGGAGGGGTCTAGGGCCTTTTCGACCTTCAGGGAATCCAGTTCGCTGTCGAGATAGAGAACGACCGCATCTTCCAGTTCACCCAGATCGACGCCGCAGGCGTTCATCACTTGAGAGGCGTCGCCATCGTCGATCAATGCGAGAAGAAGATGCTCGAGCGTCGCATATTCATGACTGCGGTCAGAAGCATTTTTCAACGCCTGATGCAGGGTTTTCTCGAGCGATTCCGCGAATGATGGCATATATTTTACTCCAATATTGGGACGGCATTACCGCCCCGGTTGCCGAACCTGATTTTATACCATCAGATTTCGGACTTTAACTAATTGCTTATACTCTAGATCGTGAGCCATGTCTTAAACGTCAAGAGCAGTGGGCCATGGATCTGTCGTCAATTAGCCAAAGTTGCCAATTTTTCGTCTCTCTTCTCCTATACGGTCCAATATGGAATGGCTGAACCCAATTATTGTTAAACAAGGTTAACAAATGCTTTATCGAATGCCAGCTTTTATCACTTTTTAAATAAACTCTCTGCACTCGCCCGATGCGTCACCGCGAAGTTTTTCTTCGCTTCACAGCGGCTTATTTCAGATTTCAGCAAAGAAATCCGTTGATCCAATTCATCCACGGATAAGGGGTCGAGATCCTGTTTGACCAATAAGGCCACAGGATCATTGGCGTTGCGCGGTAAATTTTCGTCATCATCCATGAATCGACATTCCTCCTGCAGCCTAATGTTGACCGCTCGCGCTTTGCTGTCAATAAGGGGCCAAAATAAGGGGGGGGAACCCATGTTCCCCGGGGGAATATTCAATGGCTGTATCTGAACTGTTGCAAAAAGAGATGACCGCTGTCGTGATCAGCGAGCCGGGCGGACCGGAAGTTTTGAAATCGGAAACCGTGGCGGTTCCGCAAGCCGGTCAGGGGGAAGTGCTGATCCGGGTGGCCGCAGCCGGGGTGAACCGGCCGGACGTGGTCCAGCGCATGGGCCTTTATCCTGTACCCCCCGGCGCGTCGCCGCTGCCGGGTCTGGAAGTGTCCGGTACCGTCGTCGCGCTGGGCGCGGGCGTCGAACCGGAATGGATCGGCCGCAAGGTTTGTGCGCTGACCAATGGCGGTGGCTATGCCGAATTTTGTATCGCACCCGTGGCGCAATGTCTGCCGGTTCCCGATTGCCTGACCATGGCCGAAGCGGCCGCTTTGCCGGAAACATTGTTTACGGTCTGGGGCAATCTGTTCAATCGCGGTTTTGCCCGCGAAGACGAAACCGTACTTGTCCATGGCGGCACCAGCGGCATCGGGACGATGGCGATCAAGCTGGGCAAGCTTTTTGGTATCAATGTCATCGTGACCTGCGGCAGCGACCAGAAATGCACCGCCGCCAAGCAGATCGGCGCCGATCATGCGATCAATTACAAGACCCAGGACTTTGTTGAGGAGATCAACAAGATCACCGACGGAAAAGGGGTTGAAATCGTGCTCGATATGGTGGCTGGCGACTATGTCACGCGCAATATGAAATGTTTGAAGGAAGATGGCCGTCACGTCACTATCGCGGTTCAGGGCGGGGTCAAGGCCACGATCAACATGGCCCATCTGATGTCGAAACGGCTGATCCTGACCGGGTCCACGCTTCGGCCCCAGTCGGCGGAACGCAAGGCGCTGCTGGCCGACGAACTGTACCGCTATGTCTGGCCCGATGTCGAAGC
>CAJQNR010000184.1 GCA_905479715.1 uncultured Sphingorhabdus sp. | reverse complement strand
TCAGCGTGATTTTCTCTTCGCTCATCGCGGGCGCGGCGAGCAGCAGCGCCGCCGGAATTGTCAAAAGCAATTTTCTCATCACCAGTCTCCTTTTGCCATCCCCCGCAGGGCTTTCCCTATAGCATGAATCCGGCTGAACCGGGGATGAAACTAATGGGACGCGCTAGAAATTGTCCTTTGCCGTCCGCCGCTCGGCGAGTTCCGCCGCCGATTTCGCGCGCATGCACGGATTGGTGGCGCGCTCCAGCTTGATCGTTGTCGGCACGGTCGGCTCCCCGCGCGCGCGCAGGGTGAGCACCTCGGCCATCCGTTCCTTCAGGGCAAAATTATCGGGCTCCGCAACCATCGCATATTCGCCGTTGCTCTGGGTATATTCGTGGGCGCAATAGATTTTGGTATCGTCCGGCAGCGCCTCGAGCTTGCGCATATTGTCGTACATCTGCTCGGCGGTGCCCTCGAACAGCCGCCCGCACCCCATGGCGAACAATGTGTCGCCGACAAACGCGACTTTTTCGGACGGAATGTAAAAGGCGATATGGCCGGCCGTATGCGCCGGCACGTCGATGACCTCGGCCACGACCTCGCCGAGCTTCACCGTGTCGCCGCCCTTGACCAGCCGGTCGAGCGTCGGGATCCGGTCCTTCTCGGCTGCCGGGCCGGTGATCTGGCAGCCGGTCGCTTCCTTGATCGCGGCATTGCCGCCGGTGTGATCCGGGTGCCAGTGGGTGTTCCAGATCTGGGTGATCTTCCAGCCGCGCTTTTCGGCCTCGGCCAGTACCGGCTCCGCCACCGCCGGATCGACGGCCATCGTCTCCTGCGATCGGGGTTCATGGACCAGCCAGACATAATTGTCGGACAATACGGCTATTCGGATAATTTCTAGCATGGCAGGTAAATTACCCTGCAAATCTAATGCTGTCGATGGTTAACCTCAAAATAACGAATTGGGGCTATCCCGGAAAACTTCTGCAGCAGAATTTCTTTAGGGGTGCGTTCATTGCGCTTTATCGTCGCATTTCTGGTCTATATCTGCCTCTGCTCCCCGGCGCATGCAGATGTGCCGATGGCAGACAGATTATGCACGTTGACCAGCGCAAAAAACGTCTCCTTGCCCGCATTGTTAAAGACCAACCCGGCTTTCAACTGTTCCGAGAACAAAGAGGCCATCAAGGGCCCCCGCGCATGGCTGAAAATGCCTTTCGACGCCGAAACGCTCCCCCCGGGGAGGGTCGAAGTCCAGGGACAGAATAACGGCCTGAGCACGATGCAGGTCCATGCCGTTCTCGACGATGGCACGATCCTGTCTTCCTCTTTTTCAGAGCAGGAAGTGATTGACAGCTGGCGGCCAAAAAACCGCTATGGGCTTGCCGTTCCGGGGACGACAAATCCTGAAATCCGCGACCGCATAGAGCAGGTCTATGTCACGATCGACAATCCGCCGGCGCTCAACTCGATATCTTTCACCAAACTGGCGTCCGAGAAAAAATGGGATGACCTGAAACTGCCGCTCTCGGTCATGTTTGCAATTTTGTGCGGCATGGCGATCATGCCGCTCATCTATAATCTCTGCTTCTATGGCGCGTTGCGCTATAGTTTCATGCTGTGGCACAGCCTGATGATCGCGACCACCGTCGCTTATACGTTCAGTTCTTCCGGCCTGATCTTCATCGCCTTCCCCGAAACCAGCCTGACCACCAAGATGCTGCTCAATCACTGGACCCTTGCGATCGGCTTTGCCGCCAGCGGGTTTTTCCTCGTCCGCTTTGTCGAGCAGGGGAAAATTGCGCCCTGGCTCCAGGCCGTCATACTGGCGAGCTCAATGCTGCCGGTATTTGTCACGGCGTTCATCATGCAGGTTGACGGCGGCCATAATGTCCACGCACGCGGATGGTATCACGCTTCATTCATACCGGCCTTCTGCGTCGTATTATATACGATGGGCTATGCGCTGCGTCGCGGCAGCAAGGCGATCTGGTTTCAGATCGCCGGCTGGACACCGATCATCCTTTTGGGACTGGACCGGGTAGCGCGCGGCATGGACCTGTACATCGGCTGGGCGATACTCGATTATGGCCTCTATTTCATGCTGGTGATAGAAACCATCGCCCTCGCGCTCGGCGTTGCCAACCGCATTCTCCGCCTGCGACAACAGAATGAAAGCATATTGCGGAAACAGGTCGAACTGACCCTGCTCGCCGACACCGACGGATTGACGATGATGAACAATCGTCGGTCGTTTGAAAGAGAATTTGCCCGCAACCTGCACGAAAATCGCTACACCCACCTCGCGATTATCGACATTGATTTTTTCAAACAGGTCAATGACCGCTACGGCCATGAAATCGGTGACGAAGTGTTGCGGGTTGTCGGCAGAGAGCTGGAAGCGACCCGCCATTTCGCTGCGCGCATTGGCGGTGAAGAATTCACATTGTTGCTGAAAGCCGACAGCCGCGACAATCGAAAGAAATTTCCTGCAAACACGCTCACCGAAATTTGTGAAACCCTGATCCGCGCCGTCCATGATCGCGTTCCGGAGATTCAGGAGCCGATCACATTTTCCGTCGGAGTCGCCGCGATCGCCAGACGCGCGTCTCTGCGCAACGTGATGGCAACCGCCGACCGGCGCCTCTATGATGCGAAAAATAATGGCCGCAATCAGGTCGTATGGATCGATATATCCGAGGCCAGCCCGTCCCAACCAACCGGAACGGCCTCAATCTAGAACCCGTCAGACGCTTACCACTCGCCGGTATTTTCCATGCTTGCCCAGGGTTCCTGCGGCGGCAGTCTTTCGCCCTTCTGCAGCAGTTCGACGGAAATATTGTCCGGCGAACGCACGAAGGCCATATGGCCATCGCGTGGCGGACGGTTGATCGTCACCCCGGCATCCATCAATGTCTGGCAAAGCGCATAAATATCGTCGACGGCATAAGCGAGATGGCCGAAATTGCGGCCGCCGCCATATTGTTCGGCCGGGCTGCCATCTTCGGATGGCCAGTTATAGGTCAGTTCAACCTCGGCAATGTCCTTCTGCCCCGGCGCGGCCAGAAAAATCAGCGTGAACCGCCCCTGTTCGCTGTCATAGCGCCGGACTTCCTCCAGCCCCAAAAGCTCGAAAAAGGCGACAGTCGCCTCCGGATCGCTCACCCTGAGCATGGTGTGCAGATATTTTATGGTCACAGAAAACTCCATTCATCGCTATTCAGAAACGGTTCATCGCAGGTATCGCAAAGCCGAACCGGGTCATCTGGCACAGCCTAAGCGGCTTTTGAACTGAGGGAAAGAGTGATGAGCGAGAAATTTATCGAGAGCAAAAACAAGGTCTGGCTGGCGAGCGCCGGCCTGTTGACAGTCGGCTTGATTATCGGCGGCTATTTGCTGGGAGACGGCCTTTTGCGCGCCAAAATGGCGGATCGAAGCGTCACCGTACGCGGCCTTGCCGAGCGTGAAGTGACCGCCGATCTGGCAACCTGGACAATCGCCTACAGCGCCCAGTCGACCGACCTGCAAAGCGCCCAGATTGATATTGATCGCGACACCGATGCCATCACCGCCTTTTTCAAGGAGCTTGGTTTCAAGGCGGATGCGCTCAAACCGACCGGTGCCAACGTCAACCAATATAATAGCAACGGCATACCCCAATAT
>CAJQNR010000183.1 GCA_905479715.1 uncultured Sphingorhabdus sp. | reverse complement strand
GCCGTTTCGATCGCATCGGCGGGCCGATAGACGTGCATGTTCGGCATCAGACGCAGGCTCTGGATATGTTCGATCGGCTGGTGGGTCGGGCCATCCTCTCCCAGACCGATGCTGTCATGGGTCATCACATAGACGACTCGCGCATTCTGGATGGCGGAAAGCCGCATTGCCCCGCGGCAATAGTCGGTAAAGACCAGAAATGTTCCGCCATAAGGGATGATGCCGCCGTGCAGCGCCATCCCGTTCATTGCCGCAGCCATGCCGAATTCGCGGATACCATAATAGATATATCGACCGGAATAATCGTCTTTTGTCAATGGCTTGGTAGAAGGAGTTTTGGTATTGTTTGAACCGGTCAGATCGGCGCTGCCGCCGACCATTTCCGGCAGGGCGGCGGTAATCGCGCCCAGAGCCATTTCGGAAGCCTTGCGCGTCGCCCATTTCGGCGGATCGCCGGCCAGGCCTTCGAGATAATCCTGCATTGCACGGCCATCGGGCAGTTCACCGGCCATGCGCCGCTGAAACTCGCCGCCCTGGGAATGGCCGCCCAGTCTTTTTTCCCAGTCCGCGCGGGCAGCCGCGCCCTTTTCGCCCAATTGACGCCAGGACGCCAGGATATCATCCGGAATGACAAAGGGTTCATAATCCCAGTCCAAGGCGGCGCGGGTACCGGCAATCTCTTCGTCGCCGAGCGGAGCACCGTGGGTTGCGGACGTGCCCTGCTTGGTCGGGGCGCCATAACCGATCACGGTCTTGCAGGCGATCAGCGACGGCCTTGGATCGGCTTCTGCCTCGCTCAGTGCCTTGCGGATGTCGTCAAAGTCATGGCCATCGCAGGAGACAACATGCCAGCCGGATGCGCGATAGCGTGCCGGAATATCTTCACTTGTCGATAAATCCGTTTTACCATCGATAGTTATACCATTATCATCCCAAAGGACATTAAGTCGTCCCAGACCAAGATGGCCTGCCAGACCGACCGCTTCGTGGTTGATCCCTTCCATCAGGCAGCCATCGCCGGCGATAACCCAGGTCTTGTGATCAACCAGATCGCTGTCGAAGGTCGCGTTCAGATGGCGCTCGGCAATCGCCATGCCGACAGCGGTGGCGAAACCCTGGCCCAGCGGGCCGGTTGTCGTCTCGACGCCTTCCAGCTTGAAATTTTCGGGATGCCCGGCGCACGGTGAACTCAACTGGCGGAAATCCTTGATATCCTGCATTGTTGGCCGCGCGTAGCCGGTCAGATGGAGGAGCGAATAGATCAGCATAGAGCCATGGCCCGCGGAGAGGACAAACCGGTCACGATCCGCCCATTTGGGTGCTTTCGGATCATATTTCAGAAAATCGCTGAACAGGACCGTAGCGACATCCGCCATGCCCATCGGCATTCCCGGGTGGCCGCTATTCGCTGCTTGCACCGCATCCATGGCGAGCGCTCTGATGGCGTTCGCCATATTTTTTTCGGAAACGGTCATGGCTATAATAATCCCCCGGATAGACGTGTGCATGGGCACAGCAAAATGCTGCGATTCGCTATTTTGCCCCTTCCTTTGATGATCCAGCAAGGCGGCGTCAAGGACCGCTTTTCAGGATCCGGTGTTTACGGCGCCGGAATAGATTGATAGCAACGCCAGACAGGACCTTACCTGTTGGAAGCAAGCTATGGAAATCGCTCATGGACAATGAACCAGTCATCCTTGCCATCGGCCGGATTGAACGCGCTCTGAGTCGCATAGAATCGGCAAACAGGACAAAGAAGACGGAAATCGACCCCGCATTGGCAGAACGCCATGAAGCACTGAAAGCAGAACTGAAGCAGGCCATCCAGACGATTGACGGCCTGATCGAACGGCGGGAACGCTAACATGGCACAAATGAAACTTGAAATCGGTGGTCGCACCTTCCTGGTAACCTGTCAGGATGGTGAAGAATCGCATTTGACCAAACTGGCCGCCATGGTCGACCAGAAAGCGCGCGAATCCGGGGATCCGGCAGGCCTTACCGAAAGCCGGATGCTGCTGTTCACATCATTGTTGCTGGCCGACGACCTGCACAGCGCGCAGACCGCCTCCCCGAAGGAGGCTAGCCCGCCTGCCCCGCCGCAAACCAACCCTGCAAACGATCAGATTGTTGCGGCGCTGGAAAAACTGGCCGATCGCGCAGAACAACTGGCAAATAGCCTTGAGTAACACCCTCATCGCGCCTAGATAAGTATCGACGGGTACTGTCTGGCACGAGCTTGATACGAACATCCCTGAGGCGATATAACTTCCTAGGGAGCTGTCCCTGCCCGGATTGCGGACTGTTTTGCAGTCGGGTCCGATGCACATGGCGCCCACCTGACGTAATAGGCGTCAGAGGATTTTCCGGCAAACGACCAAGACGGTCCCGTCACTTTTCCAAAGAAAGATATGTTTTTGAGTGGTTTAAAAAAGACAAAGAAGAAACTACGTGAAGAATATAGAAGGCGGCGGGATAGCTTTGTCGGTCAATTGGATGGCGCAAGCCGCAACCTGTCTTTCCGCCGCCCGCCCTCGCCTTTATCCCGCCTGTTCCAGCAGGGACAGACGGTCGCGCTCTATCGCAGCATCGGTTCCGAGGCCCCCACCGAGCGGCTGATCGAATATCTGACAGAAATCGGCATCAATATAGCCTTGCCGCGAGTCATCGATGACGGTTCGCTGGAATTTCGGCTGATTTCCAGCCTGGAATTGCTGGAGTCGGGATTCCGGAATATCCCGGAACCCGGCGAAACATGCGAATTGTCCGACCCGGACCTGATTATCGCCCCTCTGGTCGCCTTTGACCGCTCGATGCGCCGCCTCGGCCAGGGTGGCGGATATTATGACCGGAGCTTTGCAAAATATGCCGACGTGCCCCGTATCGGCCTGGCCTGGTCGGTTCAGGAGGCAGACGAGATACCGGTCGAGCCGCATGACCTGCCCTTGCACATGATCGTGACGGAATGTGAAATAATCGAATAGCTTAGGATGACGTCATGACATCAGAAATCGATGAAAAGCTGAAAAATCAACCCAGCTGGCGCAAACCGGCCGGCATGATCTTGATCTTGTTGCTGATCCTGCTGTGGTGCGGCATTGCCGTGACCCTGATCGACCAGCTCAGCGGACTGAACTTCTGGCTGCAATTGCCAGCCTATGTGATTCTCGGGGTTGCGTGGATATTCCCGATCAAGCCATTGTTGACATGGATGAATACGGGGTCTTTGCGCCATCTCCCCGAAAACAAGGGAAATGGCGCGAGTGACGAGACTTGAACTCGCGACCTCCGGCGTGACAGGCCGGCGCTCTAACCAACTGAGCTACACCCGCTTATGTGCCTCTATAGGCGGTGGAGCAGCGCAAGTATAAGAGCGCTGCATCCCTGTCAACTACACTCTTTCGATTATCCCAGATATTTCTCAAAATGGCTGATCTGATCGGCATTTATCGCCCCGTCCTGCGGGGACATCGGACAGGATTCTGAAAAATCGCAAAACCTTCTGTTCACGGCAAAAAATGTGAAATGTTACATTTGATTACGGTTAACGCGCGGTAAACCAGCGCGAAACCACTGGTTAATTAACTAGATTTTCTGGCTGTTTTCCGGGAGTCTTGACGTTCAAAAACCCATGACGTCATTTAGTATAAGTTTACGAAATATTCTTCTTTCTTCGTCATATGGACTGGATGACCAGACCAGAAAAACAGGATTGCGAATGTGGGTCGCATCCCCAGCCAATAATTTCCGTTCGACGGCGATTAATGCTTGCGGTGAGCGCGGCTACACTCTTTTTTACACCGGCATCCGTGCACGCAGCGGGTACCGTCGCGGGGACCGATATCGTCAATGTTGCACAGGCGACCTTTGACGGACCATCCGGTGGCCCCCCGGTCACGATTGATTCCAATATAGTCACGATCAAAGTGGATGAGTTGCTCGACGTCACGGTCGTTTCCAGCGATCCGGGTGACGTCGCCACTTCGCCGGGACTGACCGCACAGGCAACCACCTATCAGGTCACCAACACCGGCAACGGGTCCGAAGCCTTCACGCTGTCGGCAGATACGGCCAAGCCCGGCGATGAATTTGACACGACATTCGAACAGATCATTCTCGATACCAATGGCAACGGTGTTTACGATCCCGGAGTCGACACTATTTACTCGCCCGGCACCAATGACCCGGTGCTGGCACCCGATGAAAGCATCACCGTTTTCATCCTTTCAACCATTCCCGCAGCCGCAACGGATGCCGACCGGGCAGAAATCGAACTGTCTGCGGTGGCCAATACCGGCAGCGGTACACCGGGCGACATATTCGCCGGCCAGGGCGATGGCGGTGGCGATGCGGTCGTCGGTTCAACCGGCGCGAGCGATGAAGACAGCGGCTTCTTCCTTATACAGTCTGCAGAAGTCACCTTGGTCAAAAGCGCGACCGTCCTCGATCCGTTTGGCGGGACAGAGCCCGTTCCGGGTGCGGTCATCCGTTATCAACTGGTGGCAACGACGACCGGCACCGGCAGCCTGACCAATCTCGCAATCACCGACGATATCCCGGCTGACACGACCTACAAGGCCGGCAGCATTACGCTGGAAGGCGCGGCGCTGACCGACGCTCCGGCGGATGCCGACGCGGGCGGCTTCGACGGCAGCGCGATCGCCGTGTCTCTGGGGACGGTTCCGGGCGGACAGACCCGCACCATCACCTTTCAAGTAACCATCGACTGATAATTTTCAGGGGGATAGCAACATGTTAAAAAGATTATTTCTTGCAATAGCGCTGATCGTTCCGGGCACCGCCATGGCGGCAAATAATGTTAGCCTGTCGAGCGATGTCTTTATCGAGCGCAAGGTCGCAAAGCCCAACGGCACCACGGCTCTGGTGCTCGAACAGCCCAAAACCGTCATTCCCGGCGACAATCTCGTGTTCGTCGTCAAATATAAAAATGTCGGCCGCGCGCCGGCTTCGGATTTCTCTGTCACCAACCCGCTGCCAAAAGCGGTGGCGTTCAATGGAACGTCTGATGGCACCGAAATTGTCTCCGTTGACGGAGGCAAAACCTGGGGGCCGCTTTCGGCTCTCACCTACGCGAGGGAAAATGGCGAAACCCGCCCTGCCCTCATGACTGATGTGACTCACGTAAAATGGAAATTTGATCGTGCCCTTTCTGTGGGTTCAGAGGGCAAATTAATTTTCCGTGGCACTGTGAAATAATCGCAACCGCACCGGATTGCCGCGGGGTTGGGCAATCCAAATAAGTGAAACAGGAGACAGTTATGACCAGTATGCTGAAACTTCTCGTTGCCACTAGTACCATTTCTGTAGCGGCGCTCGGTGCAAACCCCGCGTTCGCTGCAGACTTGGGAACTGATGCAGGCACGAGCATTACCAACAACGTTAGCGTTGCGTTCAATGTGGGGGGGACTGCTCAGACCGCAGAAACCGACAGCGACACATTCGTCGTCGACAGGATCGTCAACCTTGTCGTGACCAAAAGCGACGCGGTGAACACTTCCGTCGCTCCCGGCTCAACACTGCAAGCCGTGACCTATACGGTCAGCAACCAGACCAATGACACGATTGACGTGTTGTTGACGTCGGAGCAGCTCGGCGGAGACGATTTCAACGTCACCGGAGCGATCACTTATTATCTTGATGACGGCAACGGCGTTTTTGATGCTGGCGACACTGTCATCACATCGATCGACGATCTGGCCGAAGATGAAACGGTTGTCGTTCACGCAGTCGCCAATATTCCGGGAACCGTTGTAACCGGCGATGTTGCCGATCTCGTACTGATCGGCCAGGCGGCCAATTCGGCAACCGGCGTAGCCTTTACCAACGATTCGGGTGACGCGGATGATGCCGCAACCGTCCAGAACGTCTTTGCGGACGGCGCTGGTACGGGAACCGGCGACGTCGCAGGCGATGGTTATCACAGTGATACGGATCGCTATGAAGTGGCCGCCGCCGACATTACCGTAACCAAGACCAGCACGGTGCTCTGGGATCCGATCAACGGAAGCACCAATCCCAAAGCCATCCCGGGAGCGGTTCTGGAATATTGTATCGCCGTAGCCAACGCCTCTGGTGGTGCGGACGCAACCAGCGTCGCGATATCGGATACGATTCCGGCCAATCTGAGCTATTATGACTCGCTGGTCAGCGGACCGGCTACCATTCCGGGGCTCATTGGCGTGGTAACCGAGGGTAGTGTGACGGGCGCCGTCTGCAACGCTGATGGCGGAGGCACCGGTTCGGAATCGGGCGGAGCCGTTTCCGGCAACCTTGGCACCGTAGCCTCGGGCGATACCGAAACCCTGATCTTCCGTGTAACGGTCGACTAGGCACTTTGAAATGTGGCGGCAAACCGGGGTTTTTCCGGTTTGCCACTAAATTTCATCCATCGCTGTGGGTATTTTTACCACCTTTTTCAGGCCAATCGGCCTGGCCTTTGCTGCAAGCGCGTTAATCGCGCCTGCCGCACCGGCACGCGCGCAACCCGCGTTTGCCGAAGAGCAGCCGCATGCCCAAAATCTGCCGCTGATCAGCAATATTGCGCAGGCGGAATGGGATATCGGCGGCCAAAGGCTGCAGAAACCATCCAACCGGGTGGACATTCAGGTCGTTTCTGCGCCCGACGCCCCGCCCGAGATCACCACCTATCAGTTCAGTAACCTGCCGGGCGCCGAACAAGTGTCGATACCGGGCACGATGTGTCGCGGTTCCGGCGGAAGCATACCGGTCGAACTGCTCGGCGTCTTTGCCGGAACGCCGATGGCGCCCGGATCGATCACGCCGACCGACAAAATCCGCGCGGGTGCCCCGCTGATCGTGTCGATTCTGGCGCCAGGCAAGAATCTGAACCCGCTGGCCGTCGACAGTTTCGAAATCGTCCTTTCGACGCCGTCGGGCGACCGCGAAGTGATCCTGATTTCGGAAACCGGCCCCGATACGGCCCGTTTCGTCGGGATGATCAACACCGCCGCGATCCCGCCCCATCCGGTGCAGGGAGACTGCAGGCTGTCGGTCAATCCGGGCGACACACTGGATGTTATGATCGATGAAATTGCCGGAAATTCGCTGGGCATGGTGGAACTCGGCATATTGGTCGATCCCTTTGGCGAAACATTCGACAGCGGCGACGGAACGCCGGTATCGGGAACCCGCGTCACCCTGATTGACGATGCGACCGGGCAACCGGCCGACGTTTTCGGCGATGACGGCCTGTCGACCTTCCCCAGCACGGTGATTACCGGCAGCACGGTGACCGACAGCGGCGGAAACATCTATAATTTTACCGAGGGCTTCTATCGCTTCCCGTTCGCGCGGCCCGGCCGTTACCGGTTGCTCGTCGAGCCTCCGCAGCCCTATAGTTTCGCATCGGCGGCCACACCCCAGCAACTCGCCCCTTTGCGTCGGACAGACGGGATGCCGTTCACAATTGTCGATGGCTCCTATGGCGGCATCATCATCCTGAATGACCCGGCCCCGGTGCGGGTCGATGTTCCGCTCGACCGCCCCGGAGCAGCATTGGCGATCACCAAATCCGCCTCCACCACGCAAGCCGCGCCGGGAGACGCCGTTCAATATCGGATATCGGTGCAGAATAGCGATGCGGTCCGCAACACCGGCCTAATCACGATCTC
>CAJQNR010000182.1 GCA_905479715.1 uncultured Sphingorhabdus sp. | reverse complement strand
CGGGCAGATGCGGAATCCGTTGGACGGGCTGAGCCGAATGTTAAGTGGAACGGGCCGGGCGGTAAATCCGTAGTCTTGCGGCGGTGGATTCTACCTAGGCAGTTGCGCCTGTTTGATAGCAGAGGAAACCGCTACTTCTGCGGGCATCTGTTCCGATCTTCTAAGAGATTTTACGGCGTGAGCGGCAGCAGGAAGCCATGGAGAGAAGCTAGGCTACCGGAGTTCAAGAGGGGATTCTCTGTTCGTCCATCCGTCGGCGCGCAATCAGCAGCAGGCTTTGCGAAATCGCGAAAACAACCGGGCCGAGAACAATTCCCGATGGTCCGAACAGCGCCAGTCCTCCCAATATCGCGATAAAGGAAACCGCCGAATGGAGACGGAGCCGGCGACCGACGAGTATCGGATAGATGATATTGTCGATCAGTCCGACGACAATTGTACCCCACGCCACCAATATGATCGCTGACGCCAGATCACCGCCAAGGGCAAGAATGATCGCCGTCGGCACCCAGATGACAAAAGCGCCCAGAAACGGAACAATCGCAAGCAATCCCATGATCACGCCCCAGAAAAAGGGCGACGGCAGGCCAAGCCACCAGAACATCAGACCGCCGAGCGCGCCCTGAATCATGGCGACAATGATCGTACCGTAGACCGATGCAAAAACCGTATCGGTGACCCTGCCCCGCAATATCGCGAATTCAGAATCGGTAAACGGAAGCATCTCCTCCACCTGCGCCATTACCGTTTCCCGATCACGCAACAGATAGAAGAGAAAGAAAAAGGTGATCAGCATCGTAACCAGTCCCTTGATCGACCCCTGAATGACACTCCCGCTCCATGCGGACAGCGACGACGCAAGATTGTCGAACAAAAGCGAAAAATCGATCCAGTTGCTGATCTGATCGACAAGAGATACCAGCGTCTGGTTGCCGTCCAGCAGGTGCGACCATGTGTCGGAATCGAAAACATTGGCCATCTGGATCGCACCGCGCATCGCTTCATTGAGCAACAGCCCGGATATAATTACCGAAGGCACGACCACCACCAGTGCCGCCAGCGCGACAGAAAGACAGGCCGCAAGGCTGGGCGAGCGGACCAGATGTTCGAGACGGACCTGAACCGGCGTGAAGAGCAATGCCAGTGTAACCGACCAGACGATCGCGGGCACAAACGGGGCGGCAATCAGATAGCAGAGCACCACCCCCGCAGTGACCCCCGCAATCAATATGATAGTGGAGGCTGTCGGCCTGAACCCGCCCCCTCCGAAACCGCTGTTACCGGCCCCGGTCATCGCAAAAGCCTATGCGGCACAGTCGGTAGCGGGCTCGCTCTGCGCCAGTTTCAACCGATCCCGTTTATAGACGTCGGACAAATAGCGGACGGTTCCATCTTCCGCGCCCTCTGCGGTAAAATAGGCGATATAGATCGGGATCGGCCTTTCCAGCATCAATTTGGTGGTTTTGCGGCTGGCCAATATCTGATCGACCTTGTCGGAAGTTGCCACTCCCTCGAGCAATGTCTTGTCGAGATCGATGGCTCCACCGACCCGGATACAGCCATGGCTGAACGTCCGCACAGCTTCGGAGAAGCGATTCTTATTCGGCGTGTCATGCAGATAGACGGCGTAAGGATTGGGCATGACCAGCTTCATCTGGCCGAGTGCATTGCCGGGACCGGGCCGCTGGCGATAACGTCCGCCTTCCAGCACATAGCCCCTGCGCCGTGCAGCCGCCGGATTGTTGCGCACCATCGATCCGATGCCTTCGGCAACGATTGATGTCGGAATTTCCCACCAGGGGTTCAGGATCACACCGCTAACCGTCGCATCAAAAACCGGTGTCGGGGTACTGGTCTTGCCGACAATGACCGGCCAGGTTTTGAGCTTTTCGTCATTTTCCCACAGAGACACTTCGAAGCTGGCCGCGTTCACCAGAAGATATTTGCTGCCCATGACCAGCGGCATCCAGCGCCAGCGCTCCATATTGACTGCCAAAATGGCGCGTTTTTCCGCATCCGTCTCGGCAACATAGGCGGCGCGCAGCGCCTGATAGTGAGGATTTCTGGGTCGAAGCGCGTCGAAATAGGCCGTCAGGTCATTGCGAACCAGCGCCTTCAGCAGCAATTGCTGCGTATCGATATCGCGATCGTCGCTGTTGATCCGCCAGCTCGCCCGCGCCGATGCCGGAGAGCATCCCTCCAGATACGCCATCATCAGTTCGTTCGCGGCAATGGTCGCGAGACGCGAGCGGCGGTAGGGATCGGAGGCGGAATTGGGCTGACTGAAATCGGTTATGGAGCAATTTTCCAGACCCTCGGATGTTCTCGCATCGACCTGTTGCTGCAGTTCGGCAATCTGGGCTTCGCTCCAGATCAGATAGTTTTCAATCCCTGCCGGGGCCGGCATCGGGGCCTGGGAAGAGGCAGAAACGGTGGACGCGGCGGAGAGCAGTAATCCGCCCAGAATGGCTATAAATCTTCTCATCTGATCCCTTTTCAGGCAATTTGCATAGCGGGCAATAAGTATTGATACTTAATCCTGTGTACAGGGTAAAGCTGCTATGGATAGATGATGAAGAGAAGAAATTTTATCACCGCCAGCCTGCTCGGGATCACGGGCGCCGCTTATGGTCTTGGCTCCCGTTCACGCGCCGCCACCAAAAATGTGACGCCGGTGCCGGCACGCCCGAAAATGGCACCGTCACCCGCCCCGACCGGTCTGATCGACCGCGCCAAGGCAGCGCTGGCCACGCATGAAGATACGTTGTTGCACACCGACAGAATCGGGATCGCCGACTATTCGCTCCATTCCGCAAAGAAACGCTTTCATATTGTCGATCTGGCCAACGGGACCAGCCAGTCCTTCCTCGTCGCCCATGGCAAGGGATCTGACTTGAGACATACTGGCTGGTTGCAGAAATTTTCAAATGTCCCCGGATCGGAAGCCTCTTCGGGCGGCAGTTACATGACCAGCGAAACTTATGTCGGCAAGCACGGCACGTCCCGGCGTCTGAAAGGTCTCGACCCGAGCAACAATATGGCAGAACCGCGCGCAATCGTGATCCACGGCGCATGGTATGCGGAACCCGAAATGATTGGTTCATACGGTAAACTGGGTCGCAGCCAGGGCTGCTTCGCCTTTTCCGAAAGTGATCTCGATATCATATTGGAACGGCTCGGACCGGGCCGCCTGCTCTATGCGGACAAAGTTTAGACGCTAAGATTCCGGGCGTCAGCGCAGACAGCGCTTCCCTTCGCGCGGCGACATTCAAAACGATATGCATTGCGGCATCCGATCAGCATGTCCCGGCTCCTGCCCGCCTATATCGTCACAATGTGTTTGACGCCGCCAGACATGATCGGCCTTGCTAGCCCTCCTCGGGCCATTTGATCGTGGGCCCAAGATCCTCCATAACCTTCCGGGCATCAAAAGCCCGAGACGCATCTTCGCCCATCGCGCCACTGTGCATCACGATTTCCGCTTCCGCCTCGTACCGCTCTACGGTTCGCACGCTTGTGTCATAGGACCAAAAGGGATCCGGACCATAGGGATGCCACGTTGCCCACATGCCTCCGCGATAATAGCGCCAGTGCGGACGCCAGTTCAGATAGGCAGACCCATACCAAGGTTCGTATCGCGGGTATCGCTCCACATAAGTTTGCCGGTCGGCTTCGGTAGTATGGTCGGTAATCTCGAACCAGTCATGGCCATTCTGAACGGTGAGTTCTGCCGCCCGGTATAGCAAATAGCCCTCTACGGTCTCGCGCGAGGTCAGCGTGTTGCCCGCGAAACGGACACGGTATCGCGTGTCATCCAGACGAGTCTCGGAATAGCCTCCCGACACACGCTGCCCCGCGATTTCCGGTTGATAGGGGGTTGCGGTGGCACAGGCGAGCAACAGCAAAGTCATAAGCAATGCCGCTGCCGTTGAAACGGGTTTGGCAAAGAATGTCTGATCCATCATGATTGGTCTCTCGTTCAGCCGCCGTCACGGCGGCTATTCAAGGATCATCCTCCGCCTTTGCCAATCATCTGTCGCTACGTAATTATTCGTATGCTGGCAGTGGCCGGTTGCGGGGTCCGTAACAATACCTATCGCCGCCAGCCTTTTCTCTTCCTAGAAAGTCGATGGGCAGATAGTATGATTGGAAACTGATATGCTGGTACGCAAGGATAGCAAGGTGATCGCAGTCGATGGCTCCCGCATGGCCATGTTCAAGAATATCGGCGAAGCCTTTTCACCGGTGCTGGAACTGATTGAGGAGCATAAAAATCCTGCGTTGCGCACTTCCGAACTCGGAACCGACAAGCCGGGACGAACCTTCCAGAGTGGTTCGACACGTCGGGCGGCGCATGAGCTGACAGATTTGCAGCAACTGGAAGAAGATCGCTTTGTCACCGAAGTCGCGCAACGGATCGAAAAAATCGTCGGGGAAACAAAAGCGGGCATTGTCCTTGTCGCGGCTCCGCGGGCGCTGGGCGTTATCCGAAAGCATATGGCCCCCGAAACAAGCGCGCGATTGCTTGCCGAAATTCCAAAGGCATTTGGACCGGACGAATCCGTACCGCTCGCAAAAATGCTCGTCAAACATGACGTCTGACGGCCTGATCGCTTATCCTGTTCTGGTTTTGCCGTGACGCATGGAGACGAATATCGCTCCCGGCTCAAAACTGCCGAAGAGGCGGTATCGGGATTAAAATCAGGCGCGCATATGGCGATGGGCATGGCTACGGCGGAACCGCCGGCACTGCTTGGTGCGCTTGCCGATATGGCGGAAAGTGGCACCGTCGACGATCTCAAGCTTTGGTATTTCCACTCGATGGATCATGCGGGCGACACGGTATTGCGGTCCGACCTTCTGGGGCGCATTCGTCCGCGTTGCATGTTCCTGAGTTCGATTGAACGCAAATTGCTCAGCGCCCAGGCGCCGGGCGAAAAAAGTCCGGTCGAATTTGTTCCGGTCGCCTTCAGCGCGTCTCCGGACTTGTTTGCCAAGGAGGTTTCGCTCGACCTTTTCGTGACCACGGTATCGCCGATGGACAAACATGGCTGGTTCACCTTTGGCACCAGCAATGATTATTCCACCACCGCCGCCCGCAATGCAAAAAAGCTGGTGGTCGAGGTCAATCCCAATATGCCGCGGGTATTCGGGGCTTCCCTGCTCCATATTTCAGAGGTCGATGCGGTCGTCGAAAACGAGATACCGCTGACGGAGGTTGACGGACCGAACATTTCCGAAGTCGACGCAAGGATTGCAACCATCATCGCCGACATGATCGATGACCGATCCTGCTTGCAAATGGGTATTGGTGCGCTTCCCGGAGCGGTTTGCGCGCTGCTGGAAGACCGGCGGGATCTGGGCATCCATACCGAATTGATGACCCCTGCCCTCGCCCGCCTCGTCCAGTGCGGTGCGGTTACCAATCAGGCCAAGACCACCTATCGCGGTCGCAGTGTCTTCACCTTTGCCATGGGCGATCGGGCCTTTTATGATTTTCTTGATGACAATCCGGCGATCCACAGCGCGCCGGTCGATATCGTCAACGATCCCCGGCATATTGCAAAGAACAACAATGTCGTCTCGGTCAACGCCACGCTGCAAATCGATCTCAGCGGTGCCTGCAATTCGGAACATCTGATGGGGCGCCAGTATAGCGGTTCGGGTGGCCAGCTCGACTTCGTGCGCGGCGCCACCGCATCCAGAGGCGGCAAGTCGATCATCACCTGCCAGTCCACGGCCCGCAATGGTACGGTCTCGCGCATCGTCCCGCGACTGGATGGACCGGTAACGACGCCACGCAACGATACCCATATCGTGGTCACGGAATATGGTGCGGTCGACCTGAAAGGCAAATCACTGAGCCAGCGCGCGGACGCCCTCATCGGGCTCGCCCATCCCAGGTTCCGGGATGAACTGGCCAACGGCCTGTAAAATCCAGTTCATGCTACCGGCGACCGGAACTGTGACCGGGAGTGCGGTTCGATCCTATCGCTCCGCCCTGCGATCCATATAGGCTTGTATCACCGGAAACAGGGCGAAAGCGATCTGACCGCCCAGTCCGATGCGATTTTCCGGCAAATCAAACGTCCTTAGAAAGTCGCTCGGACCCCGCTGTTGCAGGAGGAGCGCGATCAGCAGCTCGCCTGCCATCAAACCGGCAAAGGCAACAAACCCCATCACCAGGCGTTGATAGGGTTCGGGCGGAATGGCCAATCGCCTGGTCAGCATCCGACAGAAAAACCAGGCAAAAGCAAGCATGAACGGCACTTCGATCAGCACTGCCATCACCGGCCCGGCATATGGCGCCAGCAAAAGCATGCGTATCGTCCCGAGCACAAAGCCCAGCAGGAATACACCGAGACAATAGAAGATAGCGGCTTTCAGGACATTGGCCATGATCGTCGTCTACCGCGACGGCGGAAAGCGCAAATATACGTAGAGTCCCTGATATGGTTATGCCGCCTTGCTTATTATCATATCTGTTTTCCAACCGGGGCAATGTGAGCCATTGAAGCATAACATTCTTCCGATTTTTCAGCGGTTCACAGAAACAGCAGCGTCAGAACGCACAGGTCTTTCTGTTGTCTCGATCAGCAAGAAATTTGGCCGAAAAATGGTCTTGAATGACGTTTCGATCGAAGTCCGGCAAGGCGAGGTTGTCGGCCTGCTCGGCCGGGACGGCGCGGGCAAGACGGTAACCTTCTACTCGATACTCGGATTGCTGCGGGTGAGTTCCGGCCATATTTTCCTCGATGGTGAAGATATAACGAACCTGTCCCTCGACCGGCGCGCCCTTCGCGGGCTCGGCTATCTGCCGCAAGAATCCTCCATCTTTCGCGGACTGACGGTGGAAGAGAATATCATGACCGTGCTCGAACTGTTTGAACGGGATCAGGCTGCAAGAGCGCAGAAACTGGAAGATTTGCTCGCGGAATTCCATATTGACTATGTCCGCAAGACACCGGCGCGCGCGTTGTCGGGTGGCGAGCGGAGGCGCTGCGAAATTGCCAGGGCAATGGCCGCCAATCCGAGTGTCATGCTGTTCGACGAACCATTTGCCGGCATTGATCCGCTTTCGGTCAGGGATATCAAGGCAATGATCGCAGATCTCGAAAGGCATGATGTCGGCATTTTGATCACCGATCAGAACGTGCGCGAGATGGTTGATTTTCTCGACCGGGTCTATGTCCTGCATGAAGGCAGGATCGTGTTCAGTGGCACACCCGACGCGATGCTGGACGACAAAACCGTGCGCCACCTGTATCTCGGGGAAAAATTCCATCATTGACCATTGCCCGCCATGGGACGGATATGGTTCCGCGATCCGTGGTCACTGCCGGTTATCCGGTGCTGATATTGCCCATATCCGTATTATTCCTGATACAGCGCATCGCCATATATCGGCAAGATGTGGAATTAGCAGGAAAACTGTTCAAACTGGAGAGACTAGATGAAATCCGTGCTGCTTTATATAAATGACGATTCCGGCCTTGATGCACGTTATCAGGCGGCACTGGATCTGACCCGTGCGCTGGAGGGACATCTCCATTGCCTGCGTCCCAATCCCTATCGACCGCAAATGGCTTTTGACGGCATCACCGGTATGTCGGTCATTTACGACATGAGCAAATATGCACAGGAAGCCGACGCGAAATTAAAGGCGGAGCTCGAGAAACGTCTGGCGGCGGAAGACGTGCCGTGGGACTATCAGGAAATCAATGCGGAACCGGCAAGAGGATTGTCCCGTAACTCGGCATTGGCCGACCTCGTGGTCCTCAGTTCGTGCAGTGGTGTGAAAGACAATAGCATGCCCCTCGGCATTTTGGGGGACGTGATTTTCAACACCAAGATTCCGGCGGTCGTGCAGCCCGACAGCATCAAGAAATTCGAAGTCGCTGCCCCGGCAGTGGTCGCCTGGAATGGCAGTTTCGAGGCCGGGAACGCTTTGCGCGCCGCGGTGCCTCTGCTCCAGCTTGCAAGTGCGGTGCATATCGTTGTCGTCGAGGAAGACAAGAACCACGACCTGCCCCCACTCGACGCATCGGAATATCTCTCGCGATACGGCATAAAGTCGGAAATCCATGAGCTTTCGGCCGACAAGTCATCGGTCGAGGCGGTCCTGCTTTCAACCGTCGATACGCTAAAGGCCAGCTACATCGTAATGGGTGCCTATGGCCACAGCCGGGCCCGCGAGTTTTTGTTTGGCGGCGTAACCCGCAACCTGTTCCGGGATTGCCCGGTACCGCTGGTGGTCTCGCACTGATCTTGGAAATCTGCTTTCCAGGGAGAAATTTTGAATGAGTGGTGTAAATATAACATTTCACGGTGCGGCGGGAACCGTCACCGGTTCCTGTTTTGAAGTCGAGGCAGCGGGCAAGACGATATTGGTCGATTGCGGCATGTTTCAGGGGACGCGCTCGCTGGAAGCATTAAACCATGAAGAACTGCCCTTTGATCCGAAAAAAATCGACGCCGTGCTGCTGACCCATGCGCATCTCGATCATAGCGGAAGGCTGCCCTATCTCTATGCCCTCGGTTGCAAGGCCAAAACCTATTGCACCGCGGCGAGCGCGGACATTCTCAAACCACTGCTGCAAGATGCCGCCAAGTTGCAAGCCGCCGATGCCGAGCGACGGAACCGCCGGCCGGACAGAGCCGGCTTGCCACCATTCACCCCTCTCTATGACGACGGCGACATCGCGACACTTCACAAGAATATCCGTACAGTTTCCTATTGTGAAGAAAATCATCTCGATGATGGCGTGTCTTTCCGCTTCTGGAATGCCCGCCATATCGTCGGATCGGCATCGATTGAAATCAATATCGCCGGTCAGCGACTACTGTCCTCGGGCGACATCGGACCAGGGCGGGCGATCAACTGCACCGCATCGGAAATTGGTGGCTATGATCATGTCATCTGCGAATCCACCTATGGGGATCGCGATCGCAAACCGCTGCTGGTCAGCGAACGGCGCGAGACACTCGCGCGTCATGTCGAGGAAGCAATTGCCGCAGGCGGCAATGTGATGATCCCGGCGTTCGCGCTGGAACGGACGCAGGCGATACTCGAAGATTTTGATGCCTTGTTTGAATCGAAACGCCTCGCGCCGGTCAATGTTTTTCTGGATTCCCCCTTGGCCCAGAAATTAACGATGGCGGTGACGCGCTACCGCGATAGCGGAACCGACATGCTGAAGCGCAGCAACATACGATTCACCGAGAGTACCGCTGAATCCAAAAAGCTGAATCGCATGACCGGGATTGTCATCATCGCGGGTTCGGGCATGTGCGAGGGTGGCCGGATACGACATCATCTGATCCGCAATCTGCCGAACCGCCACTCACGGCTTTTATTATCGGGCTATCAGGTCGCAGGCACATTGGGATCGGTGCTCCGGGACGGCGCAGAACGTGTTCGCATTTCCGGCCATGATGTCATCGTGAAGGCGCAGGTTGCCTCGCTTGACGGCTATTCCAACCATGCCGACCGTGGCGGACTGGTGGAATGGATCAAGGATCGCACACCGATAAGCGGATCGCTTTTTCTGGTCCACGGTGATGCATCCACAATCGACAATTTTGCGAAAACTCTGGGCAGAGTTCCGGATTTTCCCGCAGCTGTTGTTCCTGCGCTGGGCGAGACATGGACATTATATCCGGCCAAACCCGCAACACGCCTGTCTGCCGGCCGGTCGGATGCTGCCAGCCTGACCGCCCCGCGCGACTGGATATCCAAGCTCGCTGCGTTGCGGGCAGAGGTTGATAAAAAAATACTCGAACAGCAAACCAATGAGGATCGCGAAAAAATGCTCGCTGCGCTCCGGCGGGCGCTCGATAGCGTGCACTGACCAAAATTTTATATTCTTGGGGACCATTGGCAAATCTTTCCTGACCCACCCAATTGAATGGTCGCCAGACGGTTTCGATTGCAGTGACCTTGTTCCCCCCATTTACCGTTGCATTCTTCTCGGCCAAAGTCGCGGACCACCCCTGGCTTTCTCCTTGCACGGGGGGAGGTGGGATAATCGGAAAGCCAGGAATGGCCCGCTAGGCTGACGCGCTGACCTAGTTCGCGCGAATAGGAATTTTACGTTCTTTCTGAATGGCTTCAGCGCTTTTTGGAATATGGACTGTCAACAATCCATCCTTCGCATCAGCACTGATTTTCTCTTCATCAACACCGTTCGGCAATTTTATCGCACGTTCGAAACTGCCATAATGCCGCTCGGAAAACATGAAGCTTTCACCCTCTTCTTCGTGCGCCTCGGACTTTTCACCCGAAATCCGCAACATACCGTCAGACAGTTTGATTTCAATATCGTCGCTGTCCATGCCGGGAACTTCTGCGACCAGTTCATATTCGTTTTTCTTGTCGCGCAATTCGACAAGCGGGTCGGCATTGTCGTAGAATTTTTGCATCCACCGGGAAGCCAGAGCGTTACCCGGCCTGTCATCAAACATCCGGTCAACCTCATCCCGTAATCGTGAGAACGGTGCCAGCACATCATTTGTGATTACGGGGCTAAGCGACCGCCGGGGTGATGCAGTTTCAACTGGAACACTTGATTTTTTCTTGCTCATCTCTTTTTCCTCAGCTTGGTTTCGAATCATCGTTCCCCCGTGCCGAGAATATTATGGGTTCGACCATTTCAACGGAATCAGTGGAGTTCCGTACGTAATTTTACGAAACTGCGGCGCGTGTCTGGCCAGCGCGATTTGCGGGCAGCGATCCGGATGAATATGCGCCGGATATCGGCTTTTCCTGCTTCAACGAAGAGATGGGGATCAGGCTTCATAGCCGAGCGGCCAGTCCGGGGCGTGCGCGACTAATAGAGTTCGGCTTTCGCAAAATCCGCTTCCAGCTGGCGGATCAGCAGAGGGTTGGACATCCATTTACCAAGCACTTCGCTCGGCGGAGCCGTCTCCGGCAGATTGGATCGTTTCGTAAATTGCCGCCAAGCCCGGCGGGCTTCTTCTTTATCACCGAGCGTCGCGGTCGACAGAATATAGCTGATTTCCAGTCCCGGCGTCGAGCCTGGCGCCAAATCCATATACCGGGATGCCAGCTGCTGCGCCGCCTTGGCATCCCCGCGCCGCAATTTTTGCAGCGCCACGGTCGCCACAATCGTCAGATCTGCATCCGGATCCATTTGCAAAGCTCTTGTCGAATATGCTTCGCCTTCGGGCATTTTGCACGCCAGCATATAGAGCCCCAAATAACCCATTATTCTCGAATTCAGCGGATTGAGCCGGACAGCCCGCTCTCCCCATGCCACGCCCCTGCGACAGTCGCCTTCCAAAAATGCGCTTTGGGCAACGGCGAATGCTGCAGATGCACTATCATCGCCCAGCGTCGCCGCTTGCAACGCAAGATCTTTTCTCACGCCCTCCATTTCATCTTGATTGCCAGATCGTTCTGACAGATTTTTGGCGACGACCAGCATGCTCATCAAATAGACATCATCGGGAAACTGTTCCGCTGACACTGCCATACATTGCAAAGCGGGCTTCAACAGCGTCCTGTCCTGATAACGCAAAAACTGATGAAACTGAAGCAAGCACGGGTAGCCCGGAGAATAATCACCACGATATTTTGACAATTCGTGCTGGGCGATTTTTCCATGGAGGCTTGCGGTAGCGATCACAGCCTGATCCAGATCCGCTTCGAGTTTCTGGATCGCCCCCACTTCAATCGGACTCGACCAGATCACTTCTTGGGAGGCGCGGTCGACGAGACGAAGCTGAATGCGGCCCGCAGCTTCGTTCAGTAGCAAGGTTTCCAGCAGATACTGTGCCTTCTCTGCGGGATCCGCACCGTCATCAAGAACGCGCAATTGATCGAACCTCTTCAGCGCCCTGATCAGATAGCTCTGAGCCATCTGAATTTTTGCGCGGGACGAAGACAGGGCAATATCTTGAGGCCCCGTTACGGTAATCGATGGATAGGCGATTGAGGATTCGTCCGGAACTTCGGTGCGTTGCGAATAATAGAAAGCTCCCATTGCCGCCAACATAAGCACCAGGACAGCCGCCCAAATACGAACACGGCCAGCCGACAATGAACCGCTGGCCAAGCCCTTTTCAGCAACCGCAAATGACGCGGTCGGCAGGCTCGCGGGCGGTTGCACCGCCGCTGCGGAGCCACCAACCATATCGTCCGCAGCGCCTACAGAGTCATTCGGGAGCACCGTGATCTCATAATTGTTATAGGGAATGGAAAGCCGATTCTCGCTGGCTTCGCGCTGGTAAAAATGGTCCAGCATCCGGCGCAGGCGGCCTATTTGTACCCGGGGATAGCTGTCTATTTGGGTATCAAACCCCTCGTCTCGACCGAGCGCATCCACGGCAATGACATAAGCCGTCAACGGCTTGTTTTCTTCCCGCAATTTATGATCAACAAGAAATCGGAGCAACTTGCTCATCGTCGGAGAGCGTGCAAATTCGGGATTACAAAGCAGCCGGTCCCGCTCCAGGCAAAGTTGTAGTTTTTCGTCTTCGTTCAAAACTGGCAATAACCCTCCCTGTTAGGTAGCGGTCTGCCGGTTTTAATCATTGAGAGCAAGTCCGATGACCTTGCATCAAATACGCGTGTCTTTCGAAATGGTTCCCGAACGTGCAAATAATATCGCGAAATCAGGCGGCGTATCGATCCTCTGGTGTACTCAGGTCAACAAAACAACCGAATATACCCAACACGTTACCATCCATACCGATCTGGCAGGTGCCGCGAGCCAGAACCGGAAGTTCATTTCCCTGTTCGGTAATAATTCGCGCCCGGAATTCAAAATCCTCCCCCTGCTCTATGGCAAGCTGAACCGCAGATTCCACGATCGGTCGATCCGTCGGATGATAATAGTCTATCGCTTGATCGAGCTTCGGGTCGCCGAGCGAATGTTTGCGTTCATGCATGTCAAAGACATAATCTGACCATTTAACGATATTGGTCGCCACATTCAGATGCCACGAACCGAAGCGGCCAACATCCTCCGAAATTTCGAGAGTCAACTGGCAGCGCTCAAGCTCCTGCGCAACTGTACGCAAATTTGTCCGGAGCTTTTGCAATCCGTAAACCAAGGCCACAATGGCCATGATCAGGGCAAATGCCAGCACATATAGAAAATAAACGGATAACATCGTCGCCCCCCCCTACGTCGCAACGGGATATCTCACCCCATGATAAGCAATCGGCTATGTGCTTTATTATATTTCATCAA
This sequence comes from uncultured Sphingorhabdus sp., assembly GCA_905479715.1. Lineage (GTDB taxonomy): Bacteria > Pseudomonadota > Alphaproteobacteria > Sphingomonadales > Sphingomonadaceae > Parasphingorhabdus. The sequence continues at coordinate 14,908 of CAJQNR010000182.1, read as the reverse complement.
CCGATCAGCACCATTTTGGTTAATTTGTTGGCCATACAATATTACAATCATTATTAAAAATGCTTAATATTGGCGAGGCCGATCGATTTTAATTCATGACATGAATAGCTAAACAAAGCAAAATTTAGCGGAATTATTGCAGAAAATGTCGCGACCTTGGACTAAAATACAGGATTATCACCATCCCATTTGCCAGCGATAATCGTAGCTTGGTCCGCTCGAATAGCAGCCAAGAAGTCGCGATGTTCAGCCGCATCGGGATTTGGCTGCCGTCTGCTTTTCGTCATATGCGCGCAAAACAATTTCTCCAATCGACAAGACGACATTATCGGCCTTGCGGATGCTTACCCTGGAAAAAAACTTCGACGTGGCCTTGAACTGGATAAGAGCATCGGTCGCCGAATCCACTGTTTCGATCAGGATCTCCTTATCCAGTTCATCATGTCCGATGACTTGATAGGGCAAACAATCCGAAGCCGGATCAACAGCACTCGCCTTGTCTGCGTTCTTTTCGAGCGCCACCGGCTCACCGCCATCGATTCGAGCTGCATTGTGAAAGGTGGACAGCCAAATCATCATATCGTCGAGAGGAAGCCGCTGCGAGAACACGATTCCGATCCGGTCACCCGTTTGCCAACGCACTGTGCCTTGAATATCCAGCAATTCTGGTACGGACAGCTTCAGACTTTTACCAATCTCGAAACGGAAATCTGCTGTTACACAGACACCTGCAGGCGATATATCGCATATATTGGCAGGGATGAGTTGCGATCCCTGATAGAGATTGATCGGATGCTGCATCTCGATACGCGGCAGGCGCGGTATCCGCCCCGACCGGATGTGACTCGGTTTGGCAAGAATCTTCGCGACATCGACAGGCTCGGAGAACTCGACACCGGCCCGCGACTGTTCGCGCCACCGCACGATCCCGCTCAATTCCTGTTCTTCGTTCAAGGTCGCAGATATTCTGTTGCCCAAATTAAAATCGGAATGCACTTCAACCATCATTCCGGTGGCGGACAGATTCTTGATGAATCCCCACCCCTCCCCGGATTCCGCCTTTATCTTGGCAAGACGAAGCATCGCTATATGGCGATTCTGCTGCCTCCGGTCTCGTACCAGTCGACCAATGTCGGCGGATTCCGTCGAGGACGCAGTAGTCTGAACAGCATTTTTCATTATTTCACTTTCATTCTATAGCCGATGGGCCCGCCATGATATTCCAGCATTGTCACGCCCACATCTCCCGTTATTGCAATTCTATCAAACGCAATTCGCACAATTCAGCAACGCCTCGATCAGAGTCCGCACCCAGCAAAGCCGAGCAAGGACGCATGGTCGTGCGCGAAGAGACAGAAATCCCGCCATCATGTGATTTGGTTGCTGCCTGAGCCGTCGCAATCATCGAGAACGGCTTGATCACCCGTGCTCGCGAGACCGCCGTCGCATCCCCGCCAGCATTCAAGCTAGACTCATGGCTGGATTCAGGTGCCTCCGACGCGAGCGCCGGTAAAATGCTGCTGGTGACGACAAATAATATCGCCAGCGGCATGATTTTCGCGCAGCCGGAAAACCGCGTAAAAACGGATTTTGCTTCCAATGATATGAGACCAGTCGACTGCATGAATTCTTCCACAACTTCTTTGCGAGCGTGAGGCAATCAGACAACTGTCCGATGGTGGAGCGAGTGATTATCTGACTCGCTCCACCGGAAACAATCGCTACGATATTGACCAGAATATCGCACCAACGTCGGGACATCTGTGGTGTATTAATTGGGTTCCCACAGGCAAGATTGGAATTGCCCCGCTTGCTCATCCTTTGTGCCGAAACATGGGGTAAAATGTCAGTTAGACACGGCAATTGACACAGTGTGTTACGCTGACAAATTTGTAACTTTCTGTATTACAGGGATAGTTTTGGTGAAATTCCGATGCCGGACCAAGGCCGTTAACTCTTTCCTCACACAGATTACCAATGGCTTAACCCTCAGCCATGTCAATGGATGGCATTTGAAGGTCACGTAGAGCCTTATTCCCCGAATCAATCGGGGCATGGAATCCGGTTGGCCGGTACGGCGCGCAGGTCCGACCGATGAAAATTGTCGATCGCGGACACCCGCAATCATTCACGATCAAGTAAAGACCGGTAACGCCCGTCCGTGAATTTGCCATTCGCTGGATGGGCCCATCGGGGCCCTGCCCGCAACCATCTCGCGCAAGGCTTATCGGATCTCGCCGACCTTTGAATGACCTTCGGTGATCGCAGCCAGAACGGATTGTGCAAAGCTGTGCAACGTATCATCGCGCGCGCCCATGATGACGATACGATCACCTGCTTTTGCGATTTCCGCCATTCTCTCACCGCAATCCTGACGCGCGGCGAAATATTCTGCCTTGCCGCCGGCTGTGGTTATCGCGTCGACGATGGATTCGCTGCCCAGCGTGCGGTCGACCGTTCCACCGAAATAGACCGGGTCACAGAGGATGACGCGATCATCGCCATTGAGATTATCGGAGAAGACTCCGGCAAGCTCTACCCCCATTTTCTTGATCGGGCCGAAACCATGCGGCTGAAAGAAAGCCACAACCCGGCCGGGGAAAGCCTTGAGGGTTGCCAGTGTCGCACCGATTTTATCGGGATTATGGCCAAAATCGTCGATCACCGTGATCCCGTTTCCGGTGCCGACAATATCGAACCGGCGAGCGAGGCCGTTAAACGATTCAATCGCCGCTATGGCGTGATCGACGGGCACGCCGATTGCACAAGAAGCCGCTATTGCCGCCAGCGCATTGGCGATATTGTGCCTGCCTGGTACTTGCAGCGAAACCGGATAGTCGGTGCCGCCAGTCCGCAGCAGAAAACTGCTGCCGAGCGATTTTTCCTCGACTTGCAATGCCCGATAATCTGCGCCTTCGGAAAACCCGAAACTGGACGCCTTCGACAGAGGGCGCGCGGCGACGAGCGCGCGCGATTCCTCATCATCATGATTCCAGACCGCATGCCGCGACTTGGCGACAAAATCGCCGAACAATATTCGCAGCTCTTCCAGGCTCTTGTGGTCGAGGCTGACGTTGTTGAGCACCGCTATTTCAGGATCAAACAGAGCGATGGACCCATCGCTTTCATCCACTTCGCTCACCATCAATTGGCCGGCACCAATACGGGAACTGGCAAACGGGCTATCATCATCGACAAAATTCTTCATCACCGCACCGTTCATGATCGTCGGATCACGACCCGCCCCGGTCAGGATCCAGCCGATCATTCCGGTTACGGTCGACTTCCCGCTGGTTCCGCCGACCGCTATGCTGCACGGCACTGCGTTAAAATGTTCAGCCAAAAGTTCAGCCCGCGTCATTCGCTTGCAGCCCAATGCGATGGCCTGCGCGACGTCGGGAACAGTATCTTCAATCGCCGCGGAAGCGATTAATATCTGACTGCTGTCGGTCAAACCGCTGCCATCCTGTTGGAACAGCTTCACTCCCCCATCCTGCAGCCATTGAAACTTGTCAGCCAATCGCCCCTGGTCCAGCGCCCGGTCCGATCCGGCGACCCGCGCCCCTGCCGCTTTTACAATCATCGCCAGAGGCAACATCCCGGAACCGCCGATTCCGCAAAAATAATAGGATTTGTCTTCACTCATTTTTTCGCGCTATTGCTTCTCTCTCTATTTGGCAATGGCGCAAGGAACAAAATCGATCTCTTCACCAGTCCGCATCGGCATTTGTGCGCCCTCGACCCCTTTTTCCAGAGAGAGCGCCGATCGCGTTATCGCGCTCGCAGCCGAAACCCATCCGCAGGCCCAATTGCTCTTCGAAGAGCAATGTTTTCTGGAGCACGGACATTTTGCCGGCAGCGACGTACAGCGCGCAGCCAGCTTCGTCGCCCTAGCAAATAATCCCTCAATCGACGCAATATGGTTTGCCCGCGGCGGCTATGGCGCTGCGCGTATTGCCGCAAGCGCCGTCAACCAACTGGACAGCATCGCGAAACGCAAAACATATCTTGGATATAGCGACGCAGGAAATTTGCTGGGTGCGCTCTATCGCGCCGGCATTGGCGAGATTGCCCATGGCCCGATGCCTTCTGATATCGGGAGAACCGATGGCAACCAGGCTGTCCAGCGAGCCCTCGATTGGCTGGTGCATAAACAACCGGATGCGCTTGCCCCCGATCTGATCAGCGGCGAAAAACATGCCGCGTTCAATTTGATGACGATCGCCATGATGACCGGAACGAACCTGATGCCGGATTTGCAGGGCCATATTCTGATCATTGAGGAGATCTCGGAATATCTATACGCCTTTGACCGCGCGATGTTTCATCTCTGCAGCAATCTGGCAAATCACGGCCTGTCCGGGATAAAATTGGGCCGGGTCAGCGATATCCCCGAGAATGATCGCCCGTTTGAGGAAAGTCCCGACGCGATTGCCCGGCGCTGGTCGGAGGCCAATGGCATTCCCTATCTGGGTCGTTCGGACATTGGCCATGACGCGCAAAACCGAATTGTGCCCTTCGGGCTTTTGAGGCGCTAAGAAACTGTCCGCGAAAATCAGGCGGGAACGACCATTTCGACGGACCGTAAAAATCCTCTACTCAGGAAGCCTGTTCCATTTTAACATTGTCCCGTTCGTGCATGAATTCTGGCACCAGAGCCTTGAGCAATGCGATGGCGGCCTTCGGATCGCGGCAGTCCGTCAAACTCGCGATCAGCTCATCTAGCGCGTCTGCCGGAAGACAGGATTCGTGAGCCTTCATTATCCGAGCGTGCTGAGTGGTCTGCGGATCACTGCCGATAATCAACTCTTCATAGAGCTTTTCACCCGGGCGCAGCCCGACTTCAACAATATCGATATCACCATCGGGATTATTCTCCCCGCGTACGGTCAGTCCCGAAAGGCGAACCATCGTCTCCGCCAAGTCCAGAATTTTGACTGATTTTCCCATATCAAGTACGAACACTTCACCGCCCTTTGCCATGCCCGCGGCTTGAATCACCAACTGAGCGGCCTCGGGAATCGTCATGAAATAGCGGGTAACCTTGCGGTCGGTCAGGGTAATCGGGCCGCCTTGCTCGATTTGCTTGCGGAACAGCGGAACCACCGACCCACTGGATCCAAGAACGTTACCAAATCGGACCATAGAGAATTTCGTCGCGCTGCTCGTGTCGGCAAAATTCTGGATCACCTGTTCAGCCGCTCGCTTGGTCGCACCCATTATATTGGTCGGACGCACCGCTTTATCGGTGCTGATCAGGATGAAATCCTTAACCTGCGCCGCCTGTGCCGCAGCAGCGAGCGTTTTCGTCCCCAGAATATTGTTTCGAATACCCTCTATCGGATTGGCCTCCACAAGCGGCACATGCTTATAGGCCGCCGCGTGAAACACCGTGTCCGGCTGCCACGTTGAGAATATTTCATTCATCTTGTCGCCATCAGCGACCGAGCCCAGAACCGGTATCAATTCCAGCCCCCTGATATTTTGACTGGCGATTAAGTTTTTCAGCTCTTTCTCAATTTCGTAGAGAGAAAATTCGGACAGATCCAACAGGATCAGGCGCCGTGCTCCCGATTTTGCAATCTGCCGGCAAAGCTCTCCGCCAATTGACCCTCCGGCTCCGGTCACCAATATTGTCTTGCCGACAATGGTCCTTCCGAACAGCAGCTCATTCGGCAAAACCGGTTCCCGCCCCAGCAAATCTTCAATGTCCAGTTCCCGGATATCGCTGAACGAAATCTTGCCGGAGATCAGTTCCTGCATATTCGGCAATGTTTGCACATGCACCTTGAACTCGCGGATTTGCTCCACAATGTTGCGGCGTTTCTTCCGGTTGATCCGCGGCAAAGCGAGCAGGATTTCGGTGATATTCCGCTCATCAATCAGCTTCGGCAGGTCGCCGCTCCAATAGACTTTGTCACCGTCCAGCCGTTGCCCGTTCAGGCGCCGATCATCGTCCACATAGCCGCACAATCGCATGGCGGGCTGGGATCGCATTGACGCCGCAAGTTGCTGTCCCGCGCTGCCCGCGCCATAGATCAGAACATTTTTCACTTCGCCCGCGAACCGGTTGCGGCCGAGAATATCGATCATCAGATATCGCGCGGCGACTCTGACAAAGCCGACCAGAATGAAAAACACGACGGGCTGTATCACCCCTATGGTGCGGGGCACGCCGTCTATGCCCACTATGATGAACACGAACCCGACAACGACCGAATATATGGCAAAAGCACGCACCAGTGTTTTCATCATGCCGGTGCCCGCATAGCGGAAAATCGCCTTGTAAACGCCGCTCAGGATGAAGACAGGCACCATCGTCAACAGGCAGATCAATAGGATCTTCTGAACGGCAATATCCCACAAGACCCAAACACCGATGCGAAGGGAATAAGCGATCCAAATCGACTGCACACAGAGCAGCAGATCAACCAGAAACACGATCGTCTTTTTTTGCCAGCGAGCCAGCTGGGCAATTTTATCCAGCAACGACGTCACAACAGTTGTAATATTTTCAATCATTTATTTCTCAAAGCTGGCATTTTATTTTAGGACTGGGATAGAAGATAGCATATTTACCCATCCGCACCGGTTTGGCCAAGCACTTTAAACATCGTATCACGCCCGCTATTGTCATCAATTGTTTATAATGAAAACGGAATGACCCACCTTCCTTTGTCGGTTAATGAAACCTTTACACAATAGAATAGAAAAGCCTTTAAATACGGACCAATTTCTGCAAACTTGACCTATGCTATCCCCCGGGCCAAAAGCCCCAAGATTCTCACGGCAAGACGCCGAATATTCGAGGAAATTTAATGAAAATTGCAATGATAGGCTCTGGTTATGTCGGCCTGGTTTCGGGTGCCTGCTTCGCCGATTTCGGCCATGAAGTGGTTTGTGTCGATAAAGACGAGCAAAAAATCGCGGATCTCGACAACAATATTATGCCCATTTTCGAACCCGGACTCGACGACCTGGTGAAACGCAATGTTGAAGCAGAGCGCTTGTCCTTTTCGACCGACCTGGCTGATTCTGTGAAAGATTGCGATGCAATCTTTATCGCAGTGGGGACGCCCTCGCGGAGGGGCGATGGTCACGCCGATCTAAGCTATGTTTATGCGGCCAGCGAAGAAATCGCCGATTCCATTACAAAACGGACCGTGATCATAACCAAATCGACCGTCCCCGTGGGAACCGGCGACGAAGTTGAGTTGATAATGGAAAAGAAGCAACCACGAGACCGTTTCTCGGTGGCTTCCAATCCCGAATTCCTGCGTGAAGGGGCCGCTATTCGCGATTTCAAACGTCCCGACCGTATCGTCATCGGGACAGAGGATGACTGGGCAAAAGATGTGATGAGCGAAATTTACCGCCCGCTTTTCCTCAATGAGTCACCAATATTATTTACCGGACGACGCACGGCAGAACTGATCAAATATGCCGCAAATGCATTTCTGGCGACAAAGATCACATTCATCAATGAAATCGCCGATCTATGTGAAAAAGTTGGCGCTGATGTTCAGGAAGTTTCCCGGGGAATCGGGCTGGACAACCGGATCGGATCAAAATTTCTTCACGCCGGTCCGGGATATGGCGGCAGCTGTTTTCCCAAGGATACCTTGGCTTTGATGAAAACGGCGCAGGACAATGATAGCCCGGTTCGCATTGTCGAAGCGGTGGTACAAGTGAATGACCAGCGGAAACGCGCGATGGGCCGCAAGGTGATTCATGCTCTCGGTGGCGATGCGCGCGGCAAAAAAGTGGCTTTGTTGGGCCTTACATTCAAACCCAATACCGACGACATGAGAGACGCTCCCTCGATCACTATAGCGCAAACATTGATCGACGGTGGAGCGCAAGTGACCGCCTATGATCCCGAGGGCATGAAATTGGCGAAAGATATTCTGCCCGACGTCGAGATGGCCGAGAGCAGCTATACTGCTGCAAAAGAAGCCGATGCGGTTGTCATCGTGACCGAATGGGATGCCTTCCGCGCGCTCGATCTGAAGAAGCTCGCGCAGGTCATGAAAGGGAATGTGTTGGTCGACCTGCGGAATATTTACAACCCGACAGAAGTTGCACAGACGGGCATGCTATATACCAGCGTGGGACGAAACCAATGATTCCTGATTCCTGATTGCAGACCATGAAGCTGAAACGGAAATTTGTTGAGAAGCCATGGGGGCAAGACATCTTGCCTGATATTTTCAGTCACAAAAGTGACAAGAGAATTGGCGAAATCTGGTTTGAAGCTCCCAAGGGCATAACCCCTCAACTGATGACCAAATATCTTTTCACCAGTGAAAAGCTGTCGGTACAGGTTCATCCTAACGACCGCCAGGCACGCCGGATTGGGTTGCCCCATGGCAAAGCGGAATGCTGGTATATAGTGGATGCAGAACCGGATGCGCGCCTGGGCCTTGGCCTGAAAAATCAGGCAAGCGCTACCAAGCTGAAAACGGCCGCAATATTGGGAGAAATCGAGCAGCTTATTGACTGGAAGCCGGTCAAGAAAGGCGAGTTCTATTACGTTCCCCCCGGAACGATCCATGCCATTGGTCCGGGCATTTCACTGATAGAAATCCAGCAGAATGTGGATATCACCTATCGGATTTACGACTATGGGCGTCCGCGCGAGCTGCACCTCGACGAAGCGATGGCGATTGCCAAACTGTCAGCCTATGACATGAAATATCATCAGGAGGTCCCGACCGACACATCAATCAGCCTCTCGCTCGGTTCACCGTTTGAATTGTTCCAGATTGTCGGTGCCGATGACAGCTTGCTGCCGCGCACCGCGAGCAAGGAATGGCACGTCATCCCCCTGGAAGGATCAGTCACGGTCCGCGGAAAACTGATCAAGCCGGGCGAATGCGGAATCTGCCCGCGGTTGTCCGACATCGATTTGTCCAAAAACGAAAAATCGCTCATCGCTTGCACGACATAGTGAGACACTGATCATGCCGCAAAAAACACGCATCACTCCTGTCATATTGTCCGGTGGCTCCGGGACCCGCCTATGGCCGCTCTCAACCCTGGAGAAGCCGAAGCAATTCCTGAACCTCCTTGGTCCGCTCAGCATGTTTCAGCTGACGTTTCAGCGCTGCGCGGACGAAAATACTTATCGCGATCCGATCATTGTGGGGTCCTCCAGCCATATCGACATCATGCGGGAACAGATGGACGAGGTCGGTGCAACGCCCGGTGCGATCCTATTGGAACCCTGCGCGCGCAACACGGCCCCAGCGATCGCACTTGCCGCGCTTGCCGCTGAAAACCCGACCGACTTGCTGCTGGTGATGCCAAGCGATCATATCATCAAAAATGTCGCAGCCTTTCAAAAAGCCGTGCAGGAATCAATTTCCGTCGCGCAATCCCGCTGGTTGGTGACATTCGGCATTGAACCGACCGAGCCGGCAACGGGTTATGGATACATCCGGGAGGGCAGTAAAATTGTCGGCAGCAGCAAAAGCTTCGCCGCAGAAAAATTTGTCGAGAAACCCAGTCAGGACAAAGCCGAAAAAATGCTGGCAGATGGCGGTTATTATTGGAACGCCGGGATATTCCTGTTTCGGGCCGACGCATATTTGACGGCGATGGAAAAGCACGCCCCCGAAATGCTCAATGCCTGCAGATCTGCGATGGACGGGAAGCGGATGGAAAACGAGATTTGCTATCCCGACCCGGACGCATTTGCTTCATCGCCGTCTGATTCGATTGACTATACGATCATGGAACGAACGGAAAAAATTGCGATAACCCCCGTGAGCCCCGGCTGGTCTGACGTCGGCAGCTGGGATTCCCTGTTCGACATCTCCGACAAGGACCAGAATGGGAATGTCATTTTCGGCAAGGCCGAGACAATGGGTTCGCACAACAATCTGATCCATAGTCACGATCTCGAAGTCGCCGTTCTGGGCGTAGAGGATCTGATTATCGTCACCCATCAAAACAAGGTCGTGATATTGCCACGCGGGCAATCGCAAAATGTAAAGACAATGGCTCAGATGCTCGACGAAAAAGACTAGATGGGCGGGGTGGCCTGCTCCGGTTTATCCATCACCTTTTCCGCAGGAAGCTTTCCGGTCAGCCAGGTCGGCCAGAATTTTGCAATCAGCAGGAACAATGTCGGCAGCAGCAGGGTGTTCCAGATATCTCTGATGGCTTCGTCATAATAATATCCCTCATATTTATCAAATGGCACCCCAAGACGCCTATAGTCAGAATATTCATTGGCGAACGCAGCAGCGACGACGAACAGCCACGGAATCGGGCTGGCAAAGGAGCGACGGCAGAACAGAGCGACCACCAACTGAATCCCGACGCCCGCATAAATGTGCAGGGAGTCCCGATCCAGTCCGATTGATGATTCCAGCCAGATTTTGATTTCATACCATTGCATGGAAGTCCGATTGGTCGAGCCGGAAGCCGGGGTCAATGTTTTTCAAGCAGTGATGGCGAACTGCTCTTTGTCCCACCGATCCGGAAAAAAACTCGACCATCCTTTCCAGATCAGTTTGCACGGCGCGGCGCATTGGATATAGCGCTCATATGACCCAAACAACATTTCGCCCCCGCCGATCCTGCCTGTACATGCCCGCGTCCAACGAGCGCGCGCTGGAAAAGGCAAAGACCCTCCCCGCCGACACGATTATTTTCGATCTGGAAGATGCCGTCGCACCGGATGCCAAGGATGAAGCGCGCAAAAATGCCTGCGCTGCGCTGCAATCCGGAGAATATGGCAACCGGGAACTGGTCGTCCGGATCAATGCAATGGACACAGCCTGGTTCGCCAATGATCTCGAGCAAGCCTGTCTCAGCAAGGCCGATGCCGTGCTGGTGCCGAAAATACTGAGCGCAGAGGATATCATCCGGATCGATCAGTTTATCGATGATCTCGATGCAAAGCTGACCACCAAATTATGGGCGATGATAGAAATGCCCCAGGCAATATTGCAACTCGGAGCGATTGCCGCTCTTGGTCCGGAAACCCGGCTGACGAGCTTTGTCATGGGCTTCAACGATCTCGCGAAAGAAATGCGTGCAGCGCATGATCGTACAATTTTTGCCCCGGTCATGACGCAATCGGTGATCGCGGCGCGCGCCTATGGCCTGAATATTATCGACAGCGTCTATAATGATTTTACCGATCCTGCAGGTCTTGCATCGGAATGTCTCGAAGCGCAGAAACTCGGCTTTGATGGCAAGTCCCTGATCCATCCGGCACAGATTGAAACCGCCAACCGGATCTTTGCTCCGCATCCCGATGCCCTTGTCGAGGCAGAGGCGATAATCGCTGCATTCAATGACCCGGTCAACGCCGGCAAAGGCGTGATCGTGGTCAACGGGAAGATGACCGAGCTCCTGCATTTCCGGCAGGCAGAACAACTGATTGCGACCGCCACAGCGATTGATGCTCTGGTGCAATAGCCGGTTCGCTCTCGACAAGCTGATAAAAATCCGTTTAGGTGGTCAATTGAAATGGATTTTGACGGGCGATAACGCCCCGCGCCTTGGAGAGCAGAAATGGAAGCATTGGAAGCAGCAGCCGGTGAAGTTAGCAAAGACGAGATATTGAGGCTCTTTGACGCACAGCGCCAAGCCTTTCATGCCGAATTACCGGTCAGCTACGAAACCCGGATGGACCGGATCAACCGGACCGCGCAGATGGTTATCGATCACCAGGACGCTTTATGCGAAGCGGTATCCAACGATTTTGGCCATCGCAGCTCCGTGCAGACCGTGATGACCGACCTGATGTCCATTGTCGGCCACGCCAAGGACCACAAGAAACATCTCAGAAAATGGATGCGCCCGGAGAAGCGCAAGATAGATTTCCCGCTTGGCCTGCTTGGTGCCAGCGGCCAGGTGGAGTTTCAGCCCAAAGGCGTCGTCGGCGTCATTGCACCGTGGAATTTCCCGATCAATCTTGCCTTTGATCCGGCGATTGGTGCCTTTGGTGCCGGCAATCGGGTGATGATCAAATTTTCCGAATTCTGCCCGGAAACCGGGGAGCTGGTCAAAAAACTGGTGGCCGAATATTTCGCTCCGGAGGAAATGACCGTGATCACCGGCGGTCCGGAAACCGGCAAGGCCTTTTCCGAAATTCCGTGGGATCACCTGATCTTCACCGGCGGTGGCGGGATCGCCAAACATGTGATGGCCGCCGCGGCGCAAAATCTGACCCCGGTCACGCTGGAGCTGGGCGGCAAATCGCCGACCATCATCGGTCCCGATGCCGATATCCAGAAATCAACCCAGCGCATTGCGATGGGCAAGATGATGAACGCAGGCCAGATTTGCCTCGCCCCCGACTATCTGCTGGTCCCGCAGGACAAGGAAGAAGCCGTTGTCGAAGGCATGGCGTCCAATGTAGCGGAACAATATCCGACATTGATCGCCAATGACGATTACACCTCGGTGATCAACGGTCGGCACAAGGAACGATTGCAGGGGCTGATCGATGATGCCGTGCAAAAAGGCGCAAAACAGACGGTCGTCAATCCCGGGAACGAGGATTTCTCCAATACCAACAGCAACAAGATGCCGCTAACCATTTTGCAGAACGTCAATGATGACATGCGGGTGATGCAGGAGGAGATTTTCGGTCCGGTGCTGCCAGTGAAGGCCTATCACAATCTTGATGAAGTGATCGACTATGTAAACGATCATGACCGGCCACTCGGCCTCTATTATTTCGGCGAGACGGAAAGCGACAAGCGCAAGGTGCTGGACCGCACGATTTCCGGCGGTGTCACCGTCAATGACGTGATCTTCCATATTGCCCAGCATGACCTGCCTTTCGGCGGGGTCGGCCCGTCGGGCATGGGGGCCTATACCGGCCCGGATGGCTTCAAGGAATTCAGCCACGCCAAGGCGGTCTATCGTCAGCCGAAGATCAATATTGCCAAAATTGCTGGTTTCCTTCCGCCATATGGAGCCACTACGGAAAAAACCATGAAACAGCAGATGAAACTCTAACGTCAGGCAGATATGGCAGATTTTCCGTTAGCAGGGGTGAAAGTCCTCGATTTCACCCGCGTGGTAGCCGGCCCTTATGCGACACGAATGTTGTCCGACCTTGGCGCAGATGTGCTCAAGGTCGAGCCTCCGGAAGGCGATGTGACGCGCAAGCTCGGCAATCCGGGTGAAGGAGTCAGTGGCTATTATCTTCAGCAGAATATCGGCAAGCGCAATATCTGTATCGATCTGAAAGCCGCAGGCGCACGCGAACTGATATTGAAGCTGGCGGCAGAGGCCGATATCGTTACCGAGAATTTCCGGCCCGGCGTGATGGACAAGTTCGGTATCGGCTGGGAGGAACTGTCGCGGGTCAATCCGCGGCTGATCATGCTGTCGATCTCGGGCTATGGTCAAACCAGTCCCAATCGCAAAAAAGCCGCCTATGCGCCGGTGCTGCACGCAGAAACCGGATTGATCGCACGGCAAGCGGAAATCGCCAAGTCCAACCCCGCGGATATCCAGCTTTCTGTTGCGGACAGCTATAGTTCTCTCCACGGCATTATCGCGATTCTGTCGGCATTGCGCGTCCGGGACCAAAGCGGCGAAGGCCAGCATATCGATCTGGCGATGATCAGCGTACTCCACTCTGTCGATGACTATGCTTATTGGGCGCTTGACGATGACTGGCCGAAGCCGGAGGAAAATACCGTCTGGGAGGCACCCGAAGGACGCCGGATCTTGATCACCGGTGATATGAAATGGATGTGGAAAATGTTCGCGACCCGCGACGGGCTGGCCGATCCAACCCCCGATGGCGCGGACATCGCAACCAAGGTGCAGATGCGGCGCGAAGCGATGATTAAGCATATGCTGAATCATGCAAGCTTCGATGCACTGACCGCCACTCTCGATCGGCTCAATCTGGCCTGGGGCGAAGTGCAACCGTTCAATGCGGAGATTTACGAACAGCCAAGCGTCAAGGCACTGGGCGTGATAGTGGATGTGATCGACGATGCTGGCAATGCCCGGCGCACCGTCCAGTCGCCCTATCGTTTTTCAAAATCGAAAAGCGGGCTCGACAGCGAGGCCAGAACCGCAAAGCGCGGCGAACATAATGTCACCGCGCTTCAGGATTGGCTGGATATGGATGATGAGGAAATCCGCGCCCTGTCCGAAAACAAGGCGCTGATTTCCCAATAATCAGGCGTCGGCCTTGCGGGCCTGACGGCGTTTGAACGATTTCGCGCCATTGTTCCAATGTTTCGGTCCATCGCTCTTGGCAGCCGACCCGGGGCCACCTCGACCCGAACCGCCGCCACCAGGACGGCCCTTGCGGGAGCTGTGCTTGTTCTTCGGCGGTCCGCTACGGGTTGGCTTTGCACCATATTTCTTTGGCTTCTGGCCATAGATACGGGGCGCGACTTCTTCGCGTGGCGGTTCGTCATAGCCTTCTGGAAGCGCGATAACGTCAGGCTTCACGCCAGTCAGCTTCACCACGTCGCGGAGAAACTGGCGCTCGTCCGGAGCAACCAGCGAGTAGGAAATACCCGATGCCCCTGCCCGCGCTGTCCGGCCGATCCGGTGGACATATTGCTCGGACACATTTGGCATGTCGAAATTGATCACATGAGTAATGCCGTCGACGTCAATACCCCGCGCAGCGATATCGGTAGCGACAAGAATGTTGATCTTGCCCTTCTTGAAATCGCCCAGTGCGCGCTCGCGCTGCGGCTGGCTCTTGTTGCCGTGGATGGCCGCGGCCGAGAGCCCCGCGCTTTCCAGGTGACGGCTGACCTTGTCGGCGCCGCGCTTGGTGCGCGTGAAGACGATGGCCCGCATGTCGCCGGCGCCGGCGAGGATGCCGGTCAGCACGTCGCGCTTGGCGGCGGCATCCACGAGGCGCACGCTCTGGGCGATGCGCTCGATGGGCCGGGAGACCGGC
>CAJQNR010000181.1 GCA_905479715.1 uncultured Sphingorhabdus sp. | reverse complement strand
GAACCCACTAATAAAATTCTCCAAGAGATTGATCCTAGGATCAAAAAGCGCCTGGTAAGAGCAATGCCTATTGTCGAGGCTAATAAGTTTATGCGGGTACACTTTAATGGCATTCATGCGTTCGTTATCCAAGAAGATTATGTTCAGGTAGTTGCCGCGATCGAAGCAGATTTGAAAAGTGCCCCTCGTGTGATTCCAGGCAGTCAGGCGCCGTACCCATTCCTTAGAGTAGTAAACTCACAGTGGAAGAGCTGCCTTCCCGAATATCAAGGCAGCGAAAGTCCAGATTTCGATCATTTCAAAATACTAAGCATGGAAACCTGCATTGATATTCTTGGCTACATCGAGAAGGTTGAGTGGCAATCTTAATGTCCGCTTTTGCGCCCAAAGCGGACCCTAGACCGAGCCCACACGAACGGCCGCAATTGGGGCGCTAGCTGAACGACAGCTTTTCTATCTGTAGCGTCCGTTTATGCGCTCATAGACGACACCAGAATGCGGTGACACTATACTGGCCCGGCAACTCTCAAGCCCCGCAACCTACCCCTCCCGTCGCTCCAATATCGCGGTCACCAGTTCCAGATCACTCGGCTTGTCCACGTCGATTGCCGCTTCGGCTATCGGCAAGACAATCGGTTCTGCCCGCAGGCTCATCCGCAGGCCGGCGTCGGCCATCGCGTCCTTGAAGCTGATTGTCCGACTGAGCGCCCGGAGCAGCAGCCAGGGACCGAAACGGGCGAATATCTTCCATCCCTTCTTGCGGTCTTTCTCGACCGAAGACCAGAAAGCCACCGCCGGTTTTGCCCCGTCATTGTAGAGCGCGAACAGATTGGCCCCGCTATAGGCGCCACCGCGGAATTTCAGCCAGGTCCGCCGGGCGTCGGGATAGGCGGCGAGCATGGTTTTGCGCTCGACCACCGCGACCGCGACATCCTGTTCATCATGTGCCTGAAAGAAACAATCGAGGATGTCTCCGGTCAGCAGCGCATTGTCTGCGGTGGTCACCAGCACCGGCCATGGCGCGATGGCGGTGCCGATCACATTGTGGACGCTGGTCGCAATGCCATCGCCCGATTCAACAAAGGTGATGTTGCCATGCCCTGCCAAATCAGGACCAAGCCCGGCCTTGAGGCTTTCGGGCGATTGCGCCAGGATCACAATCTTGCCGACATCAGGAGAGGCCAGCAACGCACGCGTCACGCGTTCGAGCATGGTTTGTCCGTTGATCGGGATCAGTGCCTTATACTGGACGTGACAATAAGCGGCCATCGGATCGCCCTCGGGCCGCTGGCCAGCCAATATGATCGCTGTCCACAGCGGTTTCTCGTCCGGACTTGCACCATGAGAGGATGTTTCGGATTCGGTAACAGGGGTCACGGGCGTCCTTATGCTGGTCCATCGCTTCCTGCGAAAACCGGTCGTACTCACCATCTGTTAGCCGCAGCGAGCGCTTTTGCAAAGCCGGTCATGGATCGGGCGCTTCCGCTTCGGCCGCGCGCCGCCCCCGCAACGAGACGCCGTGGACTTTCGCAAAAAACCTGTCCAAGGACTGTGAAGCGGCGGATCGGTTCCGCCGATGGCTTGAACGCAAATGAGGTCGGACATCCGATGGAAATGAAATGACGTCCGGTAGATCAAGCCATCCGCGGCGCATCGGCTTTCTGTTCAACCATGACGAATTGCATCAGGTTGCCCATATTGCGCCGATTATCCCGGCGCTGCAGCGACAGGCCCCGCATGCCAGAGTCGAAGTGATCACCTCCAGCGAGCGGCAGGCCGATGCGGTGCGGCAGTTTCTTGATCCCGCCTTGCCGATGCCGGCTTTCTGGTCGATCCGGCCCAATCGCTCGGTTCGGCTGATAGAGAAGATGCTGGGCAATATGGTGCCGCTCAATCGGTTGAGCAGTCTCAAGCGCGCCGCCGAATTGTTCCGCCATTTTGACGCGCTGGTGGTGCCGGAAACGACGACCACATTTCTCAAGAAAAATCGTCCGTCGGAGCGGCCCAGGCTGATTTTCTTTCCCCATGGTGCCGGCGACCGGTCGATCGGATTTTCGCCGGAAATCCGTCTGTTTGACTATGTGCTGCTGCCCGGTGAGAAGACCCGGGACCGGATGTTGGCGGCTGGTGTTGTCCGCCTCGACAATCATCGCATCGTCGGCTATCCAAAATTCGAGGCTTATGCGAACCGGCCGCCGGCGAAGCTGTTCGACAATGACAAGCCGACCGTGCTCTACAACCCGCATTTTGATCCCTTACTCTCCTCCTGGTTCCGCTTCGGGAAGCAGATTCTGGATTATTTCGCCAATCAGAATGATTATAACCTGATATTCGCGCCGCATGTCATGCTGTTTCAGCGCAAGATATTGGCCTCGGTCGAACATCGCCTGCTGCGTTTCCGCCAGCGTCTCGACTCGCGCTATGACAGGCTCGATCATATCCATATCGACACCGGCAGCCCGCGCAGCATCGACATGACCTATACAAACGCCGCCGATATCTATCTTGGCGATGTCAGCAGCCAGATTTACGAGTTTATCCAGACACCGCGCCCGGCGATTTTTCTCAATTCCCACGGCGCGGAATGGCAGGGCAATGCCAATTACGAACATTGGACATTCGGTCCGGTCCTTGATGATATCGCCAATCTTGGTGCTACGCTGGACGCGGTCTTGCCGCTATCGGACACCTGTCGGCTGGCCCAGGCACGGGCCTTTGCCTATTCCTTTGATATGGACAATCCCGATTCTCCGTCCCGGCGCGCAGCCGCGGCGATCTCTGAATTTCTCGAACGTCCTTAAGCGATTCCGTCGATCAGAAGTCGACGGCGATGCCCTTATGTTCCCAGTCGCCATAGCGGGTCGGGCCTTTTTTTCCGGCAATCTCTTCCGCTTTTTCGAGCGGATCAGGCTCCGGCACCGGCTTGTTCGGGGAGAGATGCGCGGGCGCCTTCACATGGGCTGGCCGCTCACCGGCTTTTCTATCGCTTTCGGTCATGTTTTCGCCTGTCCATCAAATTGAATCGCGTCGTCTCAAACCCTATATTGAGGGCAGGACGATGATAATCAAGCGAGTACGGGCGATGAACTTTATGAAAACAACCATGTTGCTGGCGGCGCTGACCGCGCTGTTCATGGTGTTGGGCTATTCGCTCGGCGGCAGCGGCGGTGCGATTATTGCCCTGATCGTCGCGGCAGGCATGAACCTGTTCACCTACTGGAACGCCGACAAGATCGTGCTGAAGATGCACAATGCGGTAGAGGTTGATGCTTCCAGTCATCCCGAATTCTATAATATGGTCAAGAATCTCGCCCGGCGCGCCGGGTTGCCGATGCCGAAAATCTATATTGTCGACCAGGCCCAGCCCAACGCCTTTGCCACCGGCCGCAATCCCGAACATTCTGCGGTGGCGGCAACCACCGGTCTGCTTAAAATGCTCAGCCATGACGAGATCGAAGGGGTGATGGCGCACGAGCTCGGCCATGTGAAAAACCGCGATACATTGATCATGACGATGGTTGCAACCATCGCCGGTGCGGTCTCGATGCTCGCCAATTTCGGCCTGTTCTTCCGCGACCGCAATGCCGGGATCGCCGGCTTGATGGCGGTGCTGATCGCGCCCTTTGCCGCGATGATCGTGCAAATGGCGATCAGCCGCACCCGCGAATTTGGTGCCGATGCCGCCGCCGCCCAGATCAGCGGCAAGCCCCTGTCGCTGGCCACCGCGCTCGGCAAGATATCCGGCGTCGCTGCCCGGACGCCCAATCCGGTCGCCGAGCGCAATCCGGCGGCGGCGCAGTTGTATATTGTCCCCGGCGGCGTCCGTCAGATGTTCTCCACCCACCCCGCCACCGAAGACCGGATCGCGGCCTTGCAGGCGATGGCGCAGGGCGGTGGTTCTGGCGGCTGGGCCGATGAATCCGGCGAATTAGGCCGCCGGCGCAAGCCGAGCGCCCTCGATCCGACGCGCTAGGGTGGCCGGAAGCCGGAGAATCAGTCCTCCGGCCTAGCCATCCGCCCGGATGAGATAGTCAAAAGCGGACAGAGCCGCTTTCGCCCCTTCACCCATCGAGATGACAATCTGCTTGTAAGGCACTGTGGTAACGTCGCCCGCCGCAAAAAGACCGGGAACCGAGGTTTCGCAGCGATGATCGATTTCGATCTCACCATAAGGTGATCTTTTGACCACATCGCCAAGCCATTCGCTGTTCGGCATCAAACCAATCTGGACGAAGACGCCTTCCAGCGCGACGTCATGTTCTTCACCGCTGTCGCGATCCTTGTAGCGCAAGCCGGTGACCCGCTCGCCATCGCCGGTAATCTCGGTCGTTTGCGCCGAAACAATGGCTGTGACATTGGGCAGGCTGCGCAGCTTTTTCTGCAACACGGCATCGGCGCGCATCGCGCTGTCAAACTCGATCAAAGTGACATGGCTGACAATTCCCGCCAGGTCGATCGCCGCTTCTACGCCGGAATTGCCGCCGCCGATCACGGCGACGCGTCTGCCCTTGTACAGAGGGCCGTCGCAATGCGGGCAATAGGCGACGCCCTTGTTGCGATATTCCGCTTCGCCGGGCACGCCGATGGTCTTCCACCGCGCACCGGTTGCCAGAATTACCGATTTTGCCTTCAGAGAGCCGCCGCTCTCGGTCGTGAGAGTGAATAGATCGCCTTCGTTGGCCGGGCGCGCCAGATCCGCGACGCGCTGCGGGCTGAAAACTTCCAGACCATATTCGTTCACATGCCGCTGCAATTCCGCAGTGAGCTTGGGGCCTTCGGTATAAGGCACGGAAATGAAATTCTCGATTCCCATCGTATCCATCAGCTGGCCGCCGAATTGTTCAGCAATGATGGCGGTGCGGATGCCTTTGCGCGCGGTATAGATAGCCGCCGCCGCGCCAGCGGGACCGCCGCCAACCACTAGCACGTCATAAGGCTCTTTGGCCGACAGCTTGCTGGCCGCTTTTTCGGTGCTGCCGGTGTCGACCTTGGCCATGATTTCGGCAAGGTTCATGCGTCCCGAACCAAAGGGTTCGCCGTTGAGGAAAACGGTTGGCACAGCCATGACCTTGCGTTTTTCAACCTCATCCTGGAACAGCGCGCCGTCAATCGCGACATGGCTGACATTGGGATTGCGTGCGGCCATGATGTTGAGCGCCTGAATGACGTCTGGGCAATTCTGGCAGGAGAGCGAGAAAAATGTCTCGAAATGATAATCGCCTTCCAGCGATGCGACGCTTTCCAGCAGCTCTTCATCCTCTTTCGGCGGATGGCCGCCGACATGCAACAAGCCGAGAATGAGGGAGGAAAATTCATGACCCAGTGGCAAGCCGGCAAATTCAACCTCCGATTTGCCGTCGTCCGCTGATATCAGGAACGAGGGGGCCCGAGCGGAACTGCCGTGGAGATCGACTTCAACGAGATCCGACATCGGGGCGATCGTCTCGACCAATTCTTTCATCTCGGCCGATTTCGCGCTGTCGTCCAGAGTGGCAATCAACCGGATCGGGCGGCGCAAATTGGCCAGATAGCCTTTCAGCTGATCGGCGGTGGATTGATCGATGATGGGCATGGTATCTCTCTTCATATAAGCAGGGCAGCACTATTGGCTGGCTGGAATTAGGTTGAAGCCAGAAGGTCCAGTGACCGGCAAGAAGCCGGTCACTGCATTGTTCATTCGCTTGGGGTCGGGTCTAGATTTTGCCAACCAGCTCAATGGAAGGAGCCAGCGTATCTTCGCCTTCTTCCCATTTTGCCGGGCAAACTTCACCGGGATTGGCGCGGACATATTGCGCTGCCTTGATCTTGCGAACCAGTTCAGCTGCATTCCGTCCGACACCTTCACAGGTGATTTCCATGACCTGGATGACGCCGTCGGGATCAACCACGAAAGTCGCACGGTCGGAAAGGCCCTGGCCTTCGCGCAAGACGCCGAAATTGTTGCTGATCGTGTGATTTTGGTCACCCAGCATGTAGAAGTTGATCTTGCCGATGGCGTCGGAACTTGAATGCCATGCCTTGTGGCTGAAATGCGTGTCGGTCGAAACAGAGTAAACCTCAACGCCCATCGCTTGCAAAGCTTCGTACTGATTGGCCAGATCTTCCAGTTCTGTCGGGCAGACAAATGTGAAGTCTGCAGGATAGAAGAAGAATACGGCCCATTTGCCTTCGGTATCCTCTTGAGTCACATTGACGAATTCACCGCGATAAAATGCTTCGGTGGAGAAAGGCAAAATCTTGCTGTTAATGGTAGCCATTTGTAGTCCTTTTTTCGTTATAGAGTTTTGTTGCACACCAGCATCGAAGTGCAATTATTCTTCTGTTTGAGACGCTTGAAATATGCTGTGGCGCAGCACTATTCAACCGCCAATCGGGGACTATCGGGATAATTATGGCGATCACAATGATCGGTGTTTTCAATCACGGCTACCTGACAAGCGGCTTTACCGTCGATCGCACCGGCGCGCAGGAAGGTCCGCTATCAATCTCTTGCTCATCAAGGCACGGCAGAGATTATCTCCGCCGTGCCGAACATTTTGTTAGATCTGGATTACCCTTCGGCAAGCATCTCGTCATAGACAGCGCAAGCTTCTTCGATTCCAAACCGGATCCTAGTGCTCTTGCTGCAGAATGAATTTTCCAATTTCGTCAACGTGGCACATCGCACTGTCGATTTTTGGTAAAGCCGCATTAATATTGTTCAGCAATATCGGAAATTCCGTGCAACCAAGGATCACAGCTTGCGCACCCTGGGATTTGAGATGGTCGATCAAACCCAGAAAATAATCACGAGTTTCAATGGAAAAAGCGCCATGGGACATTTCTTGATATAATAGCGTTTGAATGTTCAATCTTGCTTCTTTTTCAGGAATCACAACATCAATGGAATATTGGTCTTCCAACCTTGACCGGATAAAGTCTCCTTCCATTGTATAGCGGGTACCCAGCAGGCCGACTTTTTTGAAACCCATTCTGCCAATATATTTTCCAACAGCATCGCCGATGTGCAGGATCGGGATATTCAAATTGCCCTGGACATCTTCATATACTTTATGAGGTGTGTTCGCACAAAAGGCCAATCCCTCACATCCAATTGATTCCAGTTCTTTTCCGGCTTCGATCAAAATTCGGCCGATCTTCTGCCAGTCGTCTACTTTTTGAAGATCGTGAATTTCTTTTTGATTCAGATTAACAATGTAGAGGCGGGGATTCACGTTGTCATTAAAGTATCGATTCACGGCTTTGTTCAATTCGCGATAATAGTAGATAGTAGACAGCCAGGACAGTCCTCCGATCAAACCAAATTTTCTCATGATTTTCGTCCTATTGATCATCTTCGTTCAAATCTGGAGGCCTAGCTTCCTTGGCGCGCTCTCCCGCCAAAATCAGGACTGCAGCAATAAGCCCGCCATTGACCAGCAGACCTAGCGCGCCGGATATGGGGTCCTGAATCAGAGAAACAACGAACAAGGCACTCGCAAAAAGGATCACAAAGCCAACCGAGAACGGATAAAGCGGAACCCGGAAAGGACGGGCCAAATCCGGTTCGCGGCGGCGAAGAATAACGAGTGCGGCCATAACCACGATCAATGCGAGTATGGTTGAAGGGGCCTGCATCGACACCAAAGTGAGATAAGTTCCTGTCAGAAGAAACCCGCTCGCAGCGAGAGCGATCGCAAGCATTGCGAACAATGGTGTGCCGCGCGGATCTACATAGGCCATTTGTGCCGGAAACAAACCTGCGCGTGCCAGTGAAAAGAGCAGTCTGCTTGCCGAGACAAGCATGTAGTTGGCGATCGCAGCGACAGAGATCACACTGAAAATGGCAATTGCAACATCAGCGGTTTCACCGATCGCCAGGCCTGCCGCATCGGCAACAGCCAGTTTTGATCCGGCCATATCCGCGGTACCGAGCGTGTGGATGAGGGCAAAATTCACCAGCAAGTAGATCGCGGTGATTGCCAGTATGCCAAAGACAAGCGAACGCGGTATATTGCGTCCCGGATCATCCACCTCTTCGGCAAAAAACACAACATTTTGCCAACCATTGAAAGTATTCCAGATCACAACCAGTGCCGTGCCAATCGCGATCCAGTCACTGCGAAGAACTGAGGCGGGTTGCGTCGGAGACACCGACCCGGGATTTGCCAATAGCGCAATCACGAGTGCGATCAGCACGCTGCCCTTGAACGCAGCGAAGCCAACTTGCAAGCCACCCGAAACACGCGTGCCCAGAGCGTTCACCATGCAAAAGCCTGCGAGCGCCAATAGCCCGATTCCTTGCGGACCAAATCCGCTCTCAGGGATACCCAGTCGGATCAGGAATTCGCCGATAACAAACGAGAGAATTGCGAGAGACAGAAGTGATCCGAATAGCCCCGCCAGGCCTACAGCGATCCCGACGCGCGGGCCTATTGCTCGCGCGACATAGGCATAGAAGCCGCCAGCTCGTGGTATCGCCGCTGCCAATTCAGCATAACACATTCCTGCGGCCAAAACGAGCAGCCCGACACCCGCCCATAGCGCTAAAATAAGCGAAGGCGATCCAGTCGCCGCGGCGACCACTCCCGGGCTTCGGAGGATTCCCTGTCCAATGACGCCACCAACAACCGCCGCCAGGCCGAAAGCGAGGCCAAGAACACGCAATAACCTACCTTGCTTCAGCACTGTCTTTTCCCCTTGACGATAATGTGGTCCCGATTGCCAGACCGATATGCAGTATCTGTGGCGTTGTAACAACCAGCATGCGGGGTTTGTCGCAACCAGGGCCAAGGCATTGAGAAGCATTCGCAATTATCAAACAAATTACACTGATAGCGGGCAAGATAGAAAGCTAGCAAGGCGTTGTATTTGTTAGGAATATTGCTCATGATTTTGGGCGGCGTCGCGACATGGCCAGTCCGGGCCCGATCGGTAAAAGCAGAATTACGCCCCGTGCGATCCGCTTGAAAACTTTCGTCAAGATTCCTGTTGTATCGGCAGTTGGAATTTGCACTTGGCTTGATCTTGCGCGAAGTTATAACACTGGTCACCCCTGAAACCATAGTTAGGATAGATCGCTCATGACAAAGATGAAGACTCAGTGCCTCGCCATGTTGGCCGCAATGCCGTTGCTGGCAATGACCGTCCCGGTACAGGCGCAGTCAGTCATTGGATCAGGTGTGCCGGCGAGTACGGCCGAGAACAGTCAAGAGCGATCAATTGGTTTCATTGAGCAAGTGCCTGCAACTACTGCGCTCGTTATCTTGACCCATAGCGCGGAGGTGCCGGATATAGCAGGCCTTTCTGCGGCGGAGCGCCGCTCGGTCGAATCAGCGATTGCCGCGGAGGGGTTTGAAGGGAAGCAGAATCAGAGCCTCAAGCTCCGGGGGATTGGTGAGCGCCCTTTGATAATGATTGTCGGAGCTGCCAAACCGGATGACAAAGTTCCCGACTGGCGCGCAGCCGCAGGCAGCGCCATCCAAAAACTGATGAAGGAAGAGGCTGAACTGACCGTTGTCGGCGCCCCTGATCCCGCAGCGATGGCGGACGCAGCGCTCGGATTGGCGCTGGGTCAATACCGGTTTGATCGCTATCAATATGATGTTGAAAAAAGCCCGGCCAGCCATAAGATAACGATCGCAGGAGCCGGAGCGAGCGAGGCACAGACGCTTTGGAATGGTCGATACAAGCATCTCGCCGAAGGGGTGCGCTTCGTCCGTGATCTGCAAAGCGAACCGGCTAGCGCCCTCTATCCGCAAAGTTTTGTTGAACGCACGCGCGCGGCTTTTGCTGGCATCTCTAACGTGAGCATCGAAATTCTTGATGAAAAAGCGATGCGGAAGCTGAATATGGGCGCCATCGTGGGGGTCGGCCAAGGCAGCACACGGGGGTCTCGGATGATGATCGTCAGCTATCGCGGAGCAAGCGGCCCGCCTCTCGCGTTGGCTGGAAAAGGAATTACTTTTGATACGGGCGGTATATCCTTAAAATCGAATAATGGTATGTGGGCGATGAAGGCGGATATGTCCGGAGCCGCCGCTGTGATGGGGGCAACATTGTCCCTGGCCAAAAGCCGTGCGCCCGTTAATGTCGTAGCGGTGGCAGCACTGGCCGAAAACATGCCCGGCGCCAATGCCCAGCGCCCCGGTGATATTGTCCGCACCTATGGCGGCAAGACGGTGGAGATCCTTAGTACTGATGCCGAGGGACGGCTGGTTCTGGCCGATGCGGTGCAATATGTGGCGGACCGATACAAACCATTTGCATTGGTTGATATTGCGACGCTGACCGGTTCGGTGGGGCGAGCATTGGGTAATCAATATGCCGGGCTGTTCGCTCGTGAGGACAATGTGGCAGACCAGCTGCTGAACGCAGGGGAGAAAAGCGGCGAGCATCTATGGAGATTGCCGCTCCATCCCGCCTATGCCAAAGCCGTTCGTTCGGACATTGCTGACGTGAAAAATTCGGGTGTTACAGATGCGCCTGGTGCCAGCGCCGGCGCGCATTTCATCGGCTATTTCATCGATGAATCCCTGCCTTGGGCGCATCTCGATATTGCCGGTGTGGATTGGTACAATTCCGCACGTCCGCTAACTCCCAAAGGCGCATCCGGCTTCGGTGTGCGTCTACTGGATCAACTAGCGCGTGATTGGAAAGCAGAATAAGCTGTACTTGCTGTTCAGAAGTCGCAATCCGGAATTACGTCATTGGTCCTGACAAAGGTTGTGAGGGAGCCACCCATAACGCCCTGTGAGAATGCATCATAGCTGGTCGAAGAGCGCGTATTTGAGGATCAACTCGAGCGCTTTGTTATGAGTTTCCGCAAGATACAATAGTCGAAATGCAGCAAATTTCTCATGTCCGCTTGTTCTCCCAACGGGAATATTAGATCGGACTAATCTGAACGATCGAAAAGGGAAACGCTAGCTGACGGGGCTCCCCTCTATCCCTAACGTCGGCTGTTCACCCCAAGCCGCCCACGCAAAAAAGGCCGGATCAAATCCGGCCCGCTTCATTCGCTTGTTATGGCACGGCAGAGATTATCTCCGCCGTGCCGAACATTTTGCTTGATCTGGATTACCCTTCGGCGAGCATCTCGTCGTAGACAGCGCAAGCTTCTTCGATTCCAAAGCTTCCGTCAGCAGCGCCTTTCTGCATCTTCTCCTGAACTTCCTGCATCTTGCTGGTCATTTCCTGCATCGCGGCAGGATCGCTGGCCAGGCCCTGCATCTTTTCGCCAAGCTTCGTTGCTTTGGCCATCATGGCGTCTTGGGTACATGGCTCCGTAGATACAGCCTCTGCAGCTTCTTCAGTTGCGGCAGTCTCCGATGTCTCATTGCTGCTACCGCATGCACTGAGCGCAAAGGCACTCGCAAAAACTGCCAAGGTTGCAATTGAATTTTTCATAATAAGTTCCCGTTATTTTTAATTAAGTGCCGCCTTCCTTGGTAATGTGCCAAGGTCCGGCAGCGGACGTAGTTTATTCACTGATCGCGTATCAGCGAGATTCCAGATTGATCCATCAATCGTCCTTGCCGACCGCTTTCTCGCGTCACAATCAATGCCATATTCGAACCCATCCACCGTATGCCCCACGCCGGATGGTGTATAATTTACAATCCCAGAATGAGAGAGCGATTATGGAAAAACAGTTTTGAACAGAGCAATAATGTTACATGAGAAGGTTGTCGTCGAAGGACCGTGAATCAATCCAGTCCTGAACATAGGGTCATTCTCGAGCGCGGGAGTGATGTAGGTCACAATGGCGCGAGCAAGGTGGCGTATAGGCTGTGTTGGCGCATCGAAACAATTCGCCGCGAGATATTCTGCTGTCCGATCCTGCGCCCATAGCAGAGGTCAGGCCGGACCAGAGGGAAGGATGCAATCGCGACGAAAGCTGACCGTTAGCCTCCATATCCGCAAATATTGCTTTTCATCCCGACCCCATGTCATCCAAAAGCTTGATCGAAACGCGGGAGGGTCTATGCGGTTGGACAGAGCGAACCATCCGGGTTCTTCATGCCAAATCATCGCGGAATCAAAATGAACGAACCCAATAATAAAATCCCCGGCCTTGCGACGCGCCAGTCCGCCATCCGCCTGCTCGATGCCGTCTGCCGGCGTGGCGAGACGCTGGATCAGGCAATGCCCGCCGCAACCGGAAAACTGTCCAATCCGTCGGACAAGTCACTGGCCCATAATATCGCCGCCAATGTGTTGCGCTGGATGAGCGCGCTCGACGCGATGATCGACAGTGCGACCCGCAACCGGCTGGCCGACGATGCCAAGGCGCGGATGGCGTTGCGTATCGCTCTGGCGCAGGTGCTGATCCTCGATACGCCGCAACATGCCGCGATTTCCACCGCTTTGCCGCTGGTCCATGGTGGCCCGCGGCGACTGGTGCACGGCGTCTTCTCGACCGTCATGCGCGGTGTTGAATCGGGCAAGCTGAAACTGCCCGAATATCCCGAAATTCCCGGCGAAACGCTGGACCGCTGGACCAACAACTGGGGCGAGGAAGTCGCCCATGCCGCGAGCCAGGCCTGGGCCAGGCCCGCACCGCTCGACCTCAGTTTCCGGTCCGACGATGTTGGAGAATTGGAAGGTGTGAAGCTTGCGCCGAAACATCTGCGGATGCTTCCAAATCTTCCAGTCACCGGCCTCGCCGGATTTGAAGAAGGTAGCTTCTGGGTGCAGGATCTGGCCGCCTCCATTCCCGCGCGCCTGTTCGGCGAAGGCGAGGGGCGGACGATATATGATCTTTGTGCAGCGCCCGGCGGCAAGACGATGCAACTGGCCAGCGCCGGCTGGAACGTGGTCTCGGTCGATAATAGCGCCAAAAGAATGGAGCGCTTTCAGGACAATCTCAAACGCACCCAATTGCAGGCAGAGGAAGTGATCGCCGATCTGATGCAGTGGGAACCGGCGGAACCCGCCGATGCGATCCTGCTCGATGCACCCTGCAGCGCCACTGGCATCTACCGGCGTCACCCCGATGTGCTCCATTGCATCGGCTCGCGCCAGATTGCCGACCGGGCCGAGGTGCAGAGCGCCTTGCTCGACCGGACCGTGCCCTGGGTGAAGCCCGGCGGGACCCTGGTCTATGCGGTCTGCTCGCTCGAACCCGAGGAAGGCGAAGAGCAGATCGAGGCCTTTCTCGAGCGGCACGACCAGTTTGCGATCGATCCGGTCACCGCCGACGAGCTTCCGACCGGCCTGTCTCCGACCGAATCCGGCTGCGTCCGCACCTTGCCGGACTCGCTGGCCGATCAGGGCCATGTCGACGGCTTTTTCATTGCACGTCTGCGCCGGAAAGACTGATTTTCTACATATTGTGAACCTGTCCCCAATCTGTCCACAAGGGACTGTGGCATAGCGGGATACGCACCTTGCCTGCACCGGTCAAAAATTCTAAAGCCGAGCGCAGTTTAAGGAAGAGCCATGTCCGACAGCATCCGTATCGCCCCATCTATCCTTTCCGCCGATTTCGCCCGACTGGGCGAAGAGGTGCAGGCCATCGACAAGGCCGGTTGCGACTGGATCCATGTCGACGTGATGGACGGGCATTTCGTGCCCAATATCACCATCGGCCCCGCCGTCGTGAAAGCGCTGCGCCCGCATACGGCCAAGCCGTTCGACGTGCATCTGATGATTTCCCCGGTGGACCAGTATCTGGAGGCCTTTGCCGAGGCTGGCGCGGACATCATCAGCTTCCACCCCGAAGCCGGCCCCCATCCGCACCGCACGGTGCAATCGATCAAGGCGCTCGGCAAACAGGCCGGGATCGTGCTCAATCCGGCCACGCCGCTCAGCGCGCTGGATTATCTGATGGGCGATATCGATCTGGTGCTGGTGATGAGCGTCAATCCCGGATTTGGCGGCCAGAGTTTCATCAAGAGCCAGCTCGACAAGATTGCCGATATCCGCCGCCGCATCGATGCCAGCGGCCGCGACATCCGGCTGGAAGTCGATGGCGGGGTGGATGCCAAAACCGCGCCGCAGGTCATCGCTGCTGGCGCTGATGTGCTGGTGGCCGGCACTGCCACCTTCAAAGGTGGGCCGGATCAATATGCCGCCAATATCGCTGGCCTGAAGGGCCAGTGAGCATGGCCGAGCGCGAGGCGCCTGCACAGGACGGTCGCGCGCTCATGGTGCGGGATGCCGGCCCGGCAGCGTCGCTTTCCGAACAGGTGGCCGAATTGTTCTACAAGCTGACCTGGCGCACACCGCTGCATAATATGCGCCTGACGGGCAAGCTGCCGCCGCGCCTGTTTGCCGTGCCGGACGATCCCTTGCCCGGCGATCCGGCGCGCGGCGAGGCGCTGCGTCATGGCCGCTTCCAGTTCCGCAGCTTGCAGGTGCCGTTCGGCAAGCTGGACGAAGAGCGCGAAAAGCTGCCGCCGGATTTCCAGAATTATATCCACCGCTTCGCCTGGCTGCGCGATCTGGCGGCGGTGGCCAACCGGGCGCAGGGCACCGAACTGGCCGAAAAGCTGATGGACCAGTGGCTGGACACGCATGGCATGAAAGTGACCGAGCCTGCCTGGCGCGCGGACAATTGCGCCTGGCGGTTTGTGAACTGGGCCGCCTACGCCCCCTATATCCTGTCGAGCGGCGATCTGATCTATCGCAGCCGCGTGCTCAATTCGGTTGCGCGCAACGCCCGCCATCTGGACAAGGCCGCCCAGCGTGCGCCCGAAGGCCGGCAAAGGCTGGTTGCCTGGGCCGGGCTGGTGGCCGCCGCGCTGCTGATCCCCGACGGCAAGGCGCGCAAGGTGGTGGGCGAAGCTGGGCTGGAAAAAGCCATTGCCAGCGCCATCTTCCCCGATGGTGGTATCGTCTCGCGATCGCCGCTGGCCCTCGCCGAAGCGGTGCACATGCTGGGCCTGCTGCGGGACGCCTATGCCAAGCGCAAGGAGATGGTGCCCGCCTTCATCGATGCCGCGCTGGAACGCGCGGTGCCGGCGCTGACCGGCCTGGCGCATGGCGATGGCGGCCTGGGCGCATGGCAGGGCGCAGGCGTGTTTCCGCCGGACGAATTGCAGGCGCTGGTGGCAGGCAGCGGTGTGCGTGCGCGCCCCGCCCGTCAGGCACGCGACTGGGGCTATCAGCGCGTATCGGCCAACAAATCCGTGCTGCTGCTGGATGCGGCGCCCCCGCCGCTGGCGCGGGAAAGCGCGGTGGGCTGCGCCTCTACACTGGCGATGGAATTCAGCCATGGCGCCGATCGCATCATCATCAATTGCGGCGGCGCGGCGCTGGTCGGCAAGCATGTCCCGCAATCGCTGGCAACCGGCCTGCGCTCCACCGCCGCGCACAGCACGCTGTGCCTTGCCGACAGCAACAGCACCTCGATCCTGCCCGGCGGCAAGCTGGGCCGCGGCGTGGAGGAAGTGGAGCTGGACCGGCGCGAGGTGGAAAGAGCCACGCGCATCGAGGCCAGCCATGACGGCTATCAACGCGCCTTCGGCTTCGTCCACCGCCGCCTGCTCATGCTGCGCGACGATGGCATGGAGCTGCGCGGCGAGGATATGCTGCTGCCGGAAGGGCCACGCCGGAAGCGCGATGGTGCCACCCCGTTCGTCCTGCGCTTCCATCTTGGCGACGGCGTCGAGGCGCAGGCGACCGAGAATGGCGCGGTGCTACGCCTGCCCAGCGGCGGCATGTGGCAATTCCGCCTGACCGGCGGCGGACTTTCGATCGAAGACAGTTTGTGGGTCGATGCCGATGGCCGGCCCCATCCGACAACGCAATTGGTGGTGGCCGGAGAGGCCGAAGCCGGGGGCAGCTCGACCGGCTGGCTCCTGAAACATATGGGATGATGCAATGAAGCCGATTCAGATCAAGCGCGCACTGCTCAGCGTGTCCGACAAGGACGGGCTGGCCGAGCTGGGCCAGGCGCTGGCCGCACGCGGTGTGGAACTGGTGTCCACCGGCGGCACCGCCAAGGCGCTGCGCGCGCAGGGGCTGACCGTGCGCGATATCTCCGAACTGACCGATTTTCCCGAGATGATGGACGGCCGCGTCAAGACGCTGCACCCCAAGGTGCATGGCGCGCTGCTGGCCGTGCGCGACAATCCCGAGCATCAGACCGCGCTGAAGACGCATGATATCGGGCCGATCGATCTCGTGGTCGTCAATCTCTATCCCTTTGCCGAAACGCTGGCCAAGGGTGCGGACCGGGATGAGATTATCGAGAATATCGATATCGGCGGGCCGAGCATGCTGCGCAGTTCCGCCAAGAACCATGCCTATGTCACCGTGGTGACGGATCCCGCCGATTATGACGCGCTGCTGGCCGAGCTGGAGCAGCATGACGGCGCGGTGAGCCCGGACTTCCGCCGCGCCCAGGCGGCCAAGACCTTTGCCGCCACCGCCGCCTATGATGCGACCATCGCCAGCTGGTTCGCCTTTTCGGATCAGGGCGAGCAGCTTCCATCCAGCCTGTTGTCAGGCGGGCGCAAGGCGGACGAACTGCGCTATGGAGAAAATCCGCATCAGCAGGCCGCGCTTTATATCCCGACCCAAATCGCGGCGCGCGGCGTGGCGCAGGCCCGGCAGGTGCAGGGCAAGGCGCTGAGCTACAACAATCTCAACG
>CAJQNR010000180.1 GCA_905479715.1 uncultured Sphingorhabdus sp. | reverse complement strand
CTCTTATAGAGTCGACCATGTCTGATGATCTGTTCGGCTCTAACCCGCCAACCCAATCCAAAACCGGTGACTATGACGCCTCGGCAATCGAGGTTCTGGAAGGTCTTGAACCTGTCCGCAAGCGGCCCGGCATTTATATCGGCGGCGTCGATGAACGCGCGCTTCACCATCTTGCTGCCGAAGTCATCGACAACAGTATGGACGAGGCGGTTGCCGGCCATGCCAGCCGGATAGAAATCACGCTGGATTCCGACAATCGTCTGACCGTGACCGACAATGGTCGCGGCATTCCGGTCGATCCGCACCCGAAATTTCCGGGAAAATCGGCGCTCGAAGTGATCATGACGACGCTACACTCGGGCGGCAAGTTTTCCGACAAGGCTTATGCGACATCCGGCGGCCTGCACGGTGTCGGTGTCTCGGTCGTCAACGCCCTGTCCTCCGACACGATCGTCGAAGTCGCCCGCAACAAGACCCTCTATCGTCAGACCTTTTCCCAAGGCCTCGCAACCTCGAAACTCGAGGAAGTGGGCACAGCCCCCAATCGCCGCGGCACCAGCATTTCCTTCATCCCCGATGTCGAGATTTTCGGCGAGGGTAACCGGTTCAAACCGTCACGACTGTTCAAGCTGGCGCGTTCGAAAGCCTATCTCTACGCGGGCGTCGAGATCCGCTGGAAATGCGACGAGAGCCAGGCCAGCGAGGATGTCCCCGCCGAAGCAATATTCCAGTTCCCCGGCGGCCTGTCCGACCATCTGCGCGAGCAGCTTGCCGGGCGCGAGTGCGTCACCACGGATTTCTTTTCCGGTAATCAGGATTTTCCCGAATCTCAGGGCCGCGTCGAATGGGCGATTACCTGGCCGATCTGGACCGATGGCAGCTACAGCTGGTATTGTAATACCATCCCCACGCCCAATGGCGGTACCCATGAAGCCGGCTTGCGCAACGCGCTGGTTCGCGGCCTGCGCGCCTTCGGTGAGCTGGTCCAGATCAAGAAGGCGTCACAGCTAACCGCCGACGACATCATCTCCGGTAGCGAAATGATGCTGTCCGTGTTCATTCGCGATCCCCAGTTTCAAAGCCAGACCAAGGACCGGCTGACCTCTCCGGAGGCCTCAAAACTGGTCGAGAATGCGGTACGCGATCATTTCGACCATTTCCTCACCGACAATATGGATCGCGGCAAGGCCCTGCTCGGTTTCGTCATGGAGCGGATGGACGAACGACTGAAGCGCAAGGCCGAGCGCGAGGTCAAGCGCAAGACCGCGACATCGGGCCGCAAGGTGCGTCTGCCCGGCAAGCTGACCGATTGTTCGATCGGCGATCCCGAGGGCACAGAATTGTTTATCGTCGAAGGCGACAGTGCTGGCGGTTCCGCGAAACAGGCACGCGAACGCAAGACCCAGGCAATCCTGCCGATCCGCGGCAAAATTCTGAATGTCGCTTCTGCCAATAATGCCAAGATCATGGCCAATAGCGAAATTGCCGACCTGATTCTCGCGCTGGGTTGCGGCACGCGCAAGGATTGCCAACCGGACAATTTGCGCTACGAGCGGGTGATCATCATGACCGACGCCGATGTCGACGGCGCCCATATCGCGACCTTGCTGATGACCTTTTTCTTCCAGGAAATGCCCGAGCTGGTCCGGCGCGGCCATCTCTATCTCGCGCGCCCGCCACTCTACCGCATCAGCGCGGGTAACAAGAGCCTCTATGCCCAGGACGATGCGGCTCGTACGAAAATCGAAAATGGTCCGTTCAAGGGCAAGAAAGTCGACGTCAGCCGCTTCAAGGGCCTTGGTGAAATGAACCCGTCACAACTCCGCGAAACGACGATGGATCCGGAAACCCGTTCCCTGTTCAAGGTGACACTGCCCCAGGAATATGAGCAGCGCGCAGGCGTCAAGGATCTGGTCGACCGGCTGATGGGCAAGAATCCAGAGCACCGGTTCAACTTCATCCAGCAAAATGCCGCCAGCCTTGATGAGGATGTGATTGACGCTTAACAATGGTCTGACTGAAAGTGGCTTTCAGGAGACCTTCGTGCGTATTTTCTATCCCTTCGCCCTGTTTATGCTTTCCTGCTGGGCAGTCCTGATTCCGGGCCATGCCAATGCACAGACCGGAGCCATCGTCTCCGTACAGCTCACCGAACGCGCCGACGAGGTCCTTCATCTGCTGCAGGGAGAAGCTATCAAAACGGCAATTTTCGACGAAAATTTCCGCAACGCCGTCCCTCCGGATCAATTGCGCGCGCTCCGCCAAAAAATATCGGAGCAGCAGGGGCAAGCGCTCGAAATTATATCG
The DNA here is from genome assembly GCA_905479715.1 of uncultured Sphingorhabdus sp. Taxonomy (GTDB): domain Bacteria; phylum Pseudomonadota; class Alphaproteobacteria; order Sphingomonadales; family Sphingomonadaceae; genus Parasphingorhabdus. Next base: position 4,201 of record CAJQNR010000180.1, on the reverse strand, counting down.
ATCGCGCCACATGCTGCCAATTCCGCGATCATCAAGATCCGCTTTGAAAAGTCCATCGGCACGGTGCATCTCGATCTCGAAAAGGCCCTTCCGCACCGTATTTCCGGGCTGCTGATCACGGGCTTCGAAGCCGCTGGCGACACGATCGAGGATGTGCTTGCCGCGATCAATGCCCTGCCCGGCCGTCAGGGATTGATCATCCAGCAACTGAGCGGAACCGCTAACCCGCCACCGCCGGCCGTTCTCGACCCCGATGGTCGCTATGCGATCGCATCGGCCTTCAAGCTTTATATATTGGCGGAGCTCGACCGCGCCGTCCGGGCGGGGGAAAGGCGATGGTCCGATGTCGTTCGGCTGGGACCGAAATCCCACCCCACCGGGATTAGCCAGAACTGGCCTGATGCATCACCGGTCACGCTGCACACATTGGCAACGCTGATGATCTCGATCAGCGACAATAGCGCCACCGACACATTGATCCGGGTGATCGGACAGCCGCAGTTGTCCAGAATGGTCAAAGCCACCGGCCATCACAAGCCCGATGACTTGCGCCCCTTGCTTATGACACGCCAGGCCTCCGCCCTGAAAATGCCGGTCCATGCCGACCGGAGAATCCGGTTTCTGTCCGCAGGCCCGACCGGACGGGAGAAATTGCTAGCCGAATTTGACAGCGCCCTGACACTGGACAGCCTCGATTCCCGTATCCTGACCAACAAGCCGAATTTTATTGATCAGTTGGAATGGTTTGCGACGCCGCGGGACATCATCCGATTGCTCGATCATCTGCACCGAAACGCGAGCGAGGAAACGAAAGCCATTCTCGCGATCAATCCCGGGATCGGTCAGGATGCGGCGCGGAAATGGGATTATTTCGGCTATAAGGGCGGATCGGAACCCGGGGTGCTCTCCTATAATTTTCTGCTGCAATCCAAAAGCGGCAAAAGCTATGCCGTCGCGATCAACTGGAACAATGCAGAACAATCGCTGCAGGAAAGCGAATTACTGGCTCTGACAACACGGTTAGTGAATCTGCTGGCGGGGCAATAGTCAAAGCGCCCCTCAGGACAACTTCATTCAGGGCTATTCCCCGGCGAGCGCGGCGACCAGCGCCTTGACCTTCTGCTGCCGCCATTGCGGGAGCGGTGCCATCAGCCAGTAGCCGCGCGACGAGACGCTGTCTTCGCCGATGATCTCGATCCTGCCGGTCGCCAGATCGCGTTGAGCCAGCATTTTGGGAACCCAGGCGTAGCCGAAGCCGTTGACCGCCGCTTCAATCGCAAGTCCGCCATCGGCGACGCGCATCAATGTCTCCTCGCCTTCGGAAATCGGGCAGCCCGGCCAGTCAATCTTGTTGCCGCCCTTCTGGCCCGGTGCCGAAACCTTCACGAACACCGTGTCACCGAGCATCTTGCCCTCATGTTGTCCCGGCCCGTCACCAAGCCATATCGCGACATCAAGATTGGCTTCGGTAAAATCGATTTCATCATCTGCGGCGACCAGTGCGAAACTGGTATCGGGATGATCGGCAGAAAAGGCAGACAGCCTTTCATTCAACCATTTCTGGGTGAAATCGCGCGGCGCGGCGATGGTCAGCTTGTGCGAGGACTGGCCCGATTGCATTGCCCGGACGGCCTCTTCAAACTGCAGAAAGCCGGACCGCAATGCATCGAGGCCCGCGGAGGCCTCATCGGTGAGTTCGAGACCTTTGGGGGTGCGGCGAAACATCACCACGCCCAGCATGTCTTCCAGTGCCCGAATTTGCTGGCCCACGGCTGCAGGTGTCACCGCCAGCTCGTCTGCCGCTTTGGTAAAGCTTAGATGCCGAGCAGCGGCATCGAGCACACGCAGCCCGTTGAGCGGTAAATGGGTCCGTTTCATTGCTCGACAGTCGGTTCGGTCAACGGGAAATGGGGGATACGGACCTCGAACACGGGAGGTGCGGCACCGACCATGACAAAATGGCCTTCCATCGAACCGCTGGGTGTATTGAGCGGACAGCCCGAAACATAGTCATGGGATTTTCCCGGCTTGATGATCGGCTGTTCACCAATCACCCCTTCACCGTCGACCATTTGCAAACCGCCGCGTTCGTCGTTGATCCGCCAGTGCCGGGTCAATAGCTGCACCGGCGTGTCGCGATGGTTTTCGATCCGGACATGATAGGCCCAGAACCAGCGCTTGCCATCAATATCGGATTGTTCCGGCAAGAAGGTCACGGCGACCCGGACGGTGACCCCGTCGGTTGTTTCTGCAAACGGAAAAAAAGACTTCATACGATCAATATAGAGTCAAAGACCGACAGACGAAAGGGCCTGATCCAAGTCTTTGATCAAATCTGCCGGATCTTCCAGTCCGACACTGATCCGCAGCATGTCTTCGGTAATCCCGATTTCCAGCCTCGACTCCTCGCCCAGACCGTGGTGCGTCGTCGTCGCCGGGTGACACATGAGCGTCCGGCTGTCCCCGATATTATTCGAAATATCTATTAAATTCAATGCATTAAGCAGGCCATGCGCCTGTTTGCGTCCACCACCGACATAGAGCGAGAAGATCGGTCCGGCTGCCTCCATCTGGCTCATTGCGAGATCATGCTGCGGGTGACTGGACAGGCCGGGGTGCAAGATTTTCTCTACCCGTTGCTCCAAAAACTTGCCCACTTCGAGCGCATTTTCGCTCTGCCGCCTGATCCGCAGGTCCAGAGTCTCCAGTCCCTTGAGTACGACCCAGGCATTGAACGCGCTCAATGTCGGGCCGGTGTTGCGGGTGAAAGCGAGCAACGTGCCTTCGATAAACTCTTCCGTGCCACAGACGGCACCCGCCAATACCCGTCCTTGCCCGTCCATCATCTTGGTCGCACTATAGGCAACCACGTCCGCACCATATTCCATCGGCCGCTGGAGCACATTGGTGGCAAAGGCATTGTCAACCACGCTGGTGATTCCCTTGGCCCGTGCCAGAGCGCAAACGCTCCTGATATCAATCACCTCCATCGTCGGATTGGCCGGTGTTTCGAAAAAGAAAACTTTGGTCTTCGGCGTGATCGCCTGTACCCAATTTTCAATTTCGCGACCGTCTATCACGGTCGTTTCGATCCCGAATTTGGGCAGCAGATTATCGGTCAGCCAGCGACAGGAACCGAATAGCGCCCGGCTGGCGACGACATGGTCGCCGGCTTGCAGCTGGCAGAGCAAGGCCGCGGTCATCGCCGCCATGCCCGAAGCTGTGGAGCGGCAGGCCTCTGCCCCTTCCATCACCGCGATCCGTTCTTCCAGCATCCGTACCGTCGGATTTTGCAGACGGCTGTAGGTCATGCCATCCTGTTCACCGTTAAAGCGGGCGGCGGCATCCTCGGCGCAATCATAGGTATAGCCGGAGGTCAGGAAGATGGCTTCGGATGTCTCACCAAATTCGCTGCGCATCGTCCCGCTGCGCACCGCCTTGGTCGCCGGCCGCCAGGTCTTGGTAATATCCCGATTTTGCCCCGTATCTCTTTTCATTTTTCTTCCTTAGCCGTCCGTCAGTTGTGCGACAATAGCATCGCCGATTTCACGGGTCGAAGCATTGCCGCCGAGATCATGACCGAGAACGCCCTGCTGCAAAACAGCCGCAACCGCCGCCTCGATCCTCTGCGCTTCCGCTTCCCGATCAAAGCTGTGCCGCAACATCATCGCTGCCGACAAAATCATTGCCGAGGGATTGGCAATCCCCTGCCCGGCAATATCCGGCGCGCTGCCGTGAATGGGTTCGTAAAGCCCCTTGGTGCCTTCCCCGAGCGATGCAGACGCGAGTAGTCCGATAGAACCCACGCACATGCTCGCCTGATCGGAGAGAATGTCCCCGAACAGATTGCCGGTCACGACGACATCAAACTGACCGGGATTGCGCACCAGCTGCATCGCGGCATTGTCGACATACATATGGGTGAGCTCGACTTCCGGATAGTCCGCCGACAGTTCGATCATCACATCGCGCCACAATTGCGATGTTTCCAATACATTGGCCTTGTCGACCGAACACAGCCGCTTGCCGCGCCCCATGGCGGTCTTGAACGCGACATGGCCGATCCGCCGGACTTCATTTTCGTCATAGGACATCACATCATAGCCCTCGCGCAGACCATCTGCGGTTGTCCGCGTGCCCTTCTCGCCAAAATAGACATCTCCGTTCAGTTCGCGGACGATCACGACATCGATGGTGCGGG
>CAJQNR010000179.1 GCA_905479715.1 uncultured Sphingorhabdus sp. | reverse complement strand
CGCGGGTGAGATACGGACGGTCATAAAGCGGCGCATCGTCGGCGAGCGGGCCGAGCGGGATATCGCAGACCGTCTCGCCCTTGTGGGTCAGCACCATCCGGCGGCTATCGGTCACTTCGCCGATGACGGCGAAATCCAGTTCCCACTTGGTAAAGATCGCCTCGGCCATTTCCTCGCGGCCGGGCTTGAGGACCATCAACATGCGTTCCTGCGATTCGCTGAGCATCATTTCATAAGCGGTCATGCCGGTTTCGCGGCACGGCACCTTGTCCATGTCGAGGATGATGCCGACTTCGCCGTTGGTTGCCATTTCGACGCTCGAGCTGGTCAGGCCGGCCGCGCCCATATCCTGGATCGCGACAATCGCGTCACTGGCCATCAGTTCGAGACAGGCTTCGATCAGCAATTTCTCGGTGAACGGATCGCCAACCTGAACAGTCGGGCGCTTTTCATCGCTGTCATCGTCAAATTCGGCGCTCGCCATGGTCGCGCCGTGGATGCCGTCGCGGCCGGTCTTCGACCCGACATAGACGATCGGGTTGCCGACGCCGCTGGCGGCCGAATAGAATATCTTGTCCGCGTCGGCCACGCCGACGGTCATCGCGTTGACGATGATATTGCCGTCATAGGCCGGATCAAAATTGGTCTCGCCACCGACCGTGGGTACGCCGACGCAATTGCCGTAACCGCCGATACCGGCCACCACGCCCTTGACCAGATGCTTCATCTTCGGATGGTCGGGCCGTCCGAAGCGCAATGCGTTGAGATTGGCCACCGGCCGCGCGCCCATGGTGAACACGTCGCGCAGGATGCCGCCGACACCGGTCGCTGCGCCCTGATAGGGTTCGATATAGGAGGGGTGGTTGTGGCTCTCCATCTTGAAGATCGCGGTCTGGCCGTCACCAATGTCGATGACACCGGCATTCTCGCCGGGGCCGCAGATGACCTGCGGGCCGGTGGTAGGCAATTTCTTCAGATGCAGGCGGGAAGATTTGTAGGAACAATGTTCCGACCACATGACCGAGAAGATGCCGAGTTCGGTGATATTCGGCTCGCGGCCGAGCGCGTTCAATATGCGCTGATATTCCTCCGCGTTGAGACCATGCTCGCGCACGGTTTCGGTGGAGATCCGGGGCTCTGCAATCTTCGTGTCTGTGCTCATGATGACCCTTTAACGAGGCGCGCCAATTTCGCCTAGAGGGAATTGATGTTTCGTGGTGCTGCTTTAAGGATAGGTTCAAAGGAGCAACCTAATGTCCAAGACCATCGAGCTGATTTTCGATTTCGTCAGTCCCAACGCTTATCTGATCTGGCAACCGCTCAAGGCACTGGCCGAAAGCCATGGCGCGACCATCGAAATCACTCCGGTGTTTCTCGGCGGGATGCACAAGCTGACCGGCAATGCGCCGCCGTTCATCCGCGATGCCGAAGTCAAGGGCAAGAATGACTATGCGATGCTCGAGATGAACCGGTTCATCAAGAAACATGGCCTCACCAAATTCAAGATGAACCCGAAATTCCCGTTCAACACCATCACGCTGCTGCGGATGCTGGTTGCGCTCGCGCCGGAAAAGCGTGTCGCCTTCATTGAAATGCTGTTGCCGCCTATCTGGGAACAGGGACTCGACGTGACCGATAGCGAAACGCTCGGTACAATCTTGCAGGACGGCGGTTTCGACGCGGCGGCGCTGTTTGCGCAGACGCAGGACCCCGCGATCAAGCAGGCGTTGATCGACAATACCGAAAAGGCGGTCGAACGCGGCGCCTTTGGCATCCCGACCATCTATGTCGATGGCGAGATATATTTCGGCAAGGAACGGCTGGGTCAGATCGACGAGCAGCTATCCGCGTGAAATCGCCCTGCAACGATATTTGTACCATCGATCGTCCCAGCGGATTATGCGTGGGCTGCGGCCGCAGCCTGTCGGAAATCGCTGAATGGGGATCGGCCTCACCGAGTCGGAAGCGCGAGATATTTTCCTTGCTGCCGGAACGAATGCAGGCGTTTGCCAAGAAGCGGAAGGCTTGACGCTCGGGCCATTAAGCCTTCACAAATTTCAATACCAGATAGGCGGTTAGCGCGGCGGTCACGCCGGTGGCAAAGGCACCCCAGGCAATGTCGTAAAGACTGATCTTGGTCGACCAGACCTTCAGCACCGCCTGGCTGGTCAGATCATAGGTCGCATAAGCGATACCGCCGAACAAAGCGCCGTTGAGCAGGGCGGTGGTCCATTGACCGCTGGCCAGCGCCGGCTTGATCCCGAACCAGACGATGCCGAACAGATAGATTGCGTAGAATATCATCGCCGGCGCCTTGCGGAACTCGTCCGCCATGATCTCGCCGATCACTGGCCGGTACAAGGTCTGAGCCATATTGCTGAGCCAGAGAAAATCGAGAATGCCGAAGACGATGGCGGCGATGACATAGGCGGCGATATATTGGGTCATGATCGATCCTGTTCTAGCGTTGCGTCAAAATGCGTGTTCGTCCCACCCACCATGCAGCCAGAGAGGCAACCGAAAAGGCGAACAGGCCGGTGAGCTTCATCGCCATGTCGGCGCTTTCGGGTTCCGGTCCGAACCAGTTGATCGACTGGAAGGCCAGCAGCAATACGGCCAAAAGGCCAATGGCATATTTTGACCGGCTGGAAATGGCCTTTGTCCGGATGACGTAAAAAGCCAGCGCGCCAAAGGTGAGCGCCAGTTCCAGCGGCATCTCGATCATCGGATAGTTCCACAGCGCAAAACCCATTTTCGGGGGCGAACCGGCAAGCGTCAGGTCGGGCGCATGGACCAGCAGGTCGAGAAACCAGTGTGATAGCACCACCGCGCCGCCAATCAGCGCGCCGGTGCGGTTGCGGGTGAACAGCCAGATCAGCAGCGCAAAGCCCGCCGCCCAGACCGCGCTCCCGAGCAGGCTGTGGGTATAGGGCATGTCGTAGAGATCGAGCGGCACCATTTTGGTAATTCCCGGCGTGATGCGGAAATTCTCGATGCCCGCGAGGGCCAGTCCGAAAAATCCGAAATCAAGCAATTGCCCGGCCACAAACAGGGTCCCGAGACCCGGCGCCTTGGGATGGGTTGCGGCGACCATGGCGGGCGCGAAATGGCCAATAAACATGTGTTCTCTCCTGCCTTTTCTTTGAAGAGCTACACCGGAAGTTGACGATAGTGAAGTCCAAGCCCTTGACCGCGGCCCAAAGCGTCGTCATTGAATTTTGCCATGAGCGAAATCAAAGATGATCTGTCCAATCTGAATTTTGAAGATGCGCTGAAGCGTCTTGAGGATATTGTTCGCAAGCTGGAAAGTGGTGATGTGCCGCTCGACCAGTCGATTGCGCTTTACAGCGAAGGTGAAAAACTGCGTGGCCTGTGCCAGCAAAGGCTGGAAGCGGCGCAGGCCAAGATCGAGAAAATCACGCTTGATCGCGATGGCAAGCCGCAGGGCACTGTTGCATTTGACGCGGACTGAAAGAGTGGCGGCCAACAATAATTCGGACCTTTTGCGGGAAATGAAGCGGGTCGCGGTTGATATCGACCGTCAGTTTGACACGCTTTTGCAAATACCGGACGATGCGCGCGGCGATCTCTACAAGGCGATGCGCCATGCCGCGATCGGCGGCGGCAAGCGGTTGAGGCCCTTGCTGGTGATGGCCACTGCGGGCCTGTTCAATGTTGATGAATCCTGCGCCATCCGGGCGGCGACCGGAGTGGAAGCGCTGCATGTCTATTCGCTTATCCACGACGATCTGCCGTGCATGGACGATGATGATTTGCGCCGCGGCAAGCCGACCACCCATGTCGCCTTTGACGAAGCGACCGCGGTTCTCGCTGGCGATGCTCTGCATGCGCTGGCCTTTGGCTTGCTGGCCGACGAACGCACCCATCATGATCCGTTCGTGCGCGCGGAAATGACCGCCTGTCTCGCCAAGGCGGCCGGACCGGCCGGGATGGCGGGTGGCCAGATGATGGATCTGGTGGCCGAAAATTCTACTTTTGACCTGCCGACCGTGACCAGACTCCAGCAATTGAAAACCGGTGCATTGATCACCGCCTGCGTGGAAATTGGCGCGATTTTGGGGCGGGTGAGTAAAGAAGGCCGCACCAGCCTGCGCGGTTATGCCCATGATCTCGGCCTCGCTTTCCAGATTGCCGATGACATTCTCGATGTCGAGGGCGACGAGGAAAAAGCCGGCAAGGCGCTGCATAAGGATGCAAAAGCCGGCAAGGAAACATTTCTGAGCCTGATGGGACTGGAACGGGCCAAAGACCAGGCAAAGATGTTGGTGGACCAGGCCAAATCCCATCTCAATGGCTATGGTAGCGAAGCGGATATGCTGCGCGCCATTGCCGAATATACAATAACAAGAGACCGCTAGGCGGGAGGAACGAGACATGAGGATCGGCGTTTATCCGGGGACTTTTGACCCCATCACATTGGGCCATATGGATATTATCAGGCGCGGCATGCGGCTGGTCGACAAGCTGGTGATCGGCGTCACGACCAATCCATCGAAATCGCCGATGTTCTCGGACGAAGAGCGGCTGGAAATGGTGCGCCGGGAAACCGCCGAACTGGGCGACGGTGTCGAGGTTGTCGGCTTCAATATGCTGCTGATGAAATTTGCAGAAAAACAGGGCGCGGGCGTAATTGTTCGCGGCTTGCGCGCCGTGGCCGACTTTGAATATGAATATCAGATGGCGGGCATGAACCAGCAGCTCAACGGCGATATCGAGACGGTATTTCTGATGGCCGACGTTTCGCTACAGCCGATCGCCTCGCGTCTGGTCAAGGAAATCGCCATGTTCGGGGGCGAGATTCACAAGTTCGTGACACCGCTGGTGGCCGATGAGATTACGGCGCGGGTCGAAAAATTGGGTCTCAAGGGCGATCAGTAATCCTCGCGAGCAATTCATTGCGGAGCAAGGTAAAATCGTTCAAAGACTGGTTTCATCTCCAATTCCCGATTGCCAAACGAGTATGCCATGCTGCGTAAATATTTTTTGATCATCTCCGCCTTGTTTCTCGTACCCTTTGCTGCACATGCTCAGGAAACAGAGGAAAGGACACCGGCGCCCGCATCGGTTCCGCCTGAAGAGAATATTCTGTATCTTGATCTGTCGACAGGTGGCCGGGTGGCGATACAGCTGTTTGCGGAGCTTGCTCCCAATCACGTCGAACGGATCAAGACGCTGACGCGACAGGGATTTTACGACGGGATCATCTTCCATCGGGTGATCGACGGATTCATGGCCCAGACCGGCGATCCGACCGGAACCGGAACCGGCGGCTCGGAACTGCCGGATTTGAAAGCGGAATTTGGCAAATTTCCGCATATGAGGGGTGTCGTCTCGATGGCGCGTTCCGAAAGCGAAGACAGTGCCAACAGCCAGTTTTTCATCGTCTTCTATCCGCGTTTTTCCCTTGATGGTAAATATACCGCCTTCGGCCGGGTGACCTCCGGTATGGAATATGTCGATGCGATTGCACGCGGCGAGCCCCCTTTGAACCCCAGCCGGATATTGCAGGCCTCGATCGCCGCGGACAGGAAACCGCCGGTCCTTCCCAGTGCCCGGCCCAGTGTTTCCGAAGCGCCGATTTCGGTGGATGACCTGAACGCGCCGATCAATCCCTAGTCCAGCCTGTGCGCGTTGATCTTTTCGACTTTGCGCTGCCGCAGGAGCTTATCGCGCTGCGACCGGCGGTTCCGCGCGACAGTGCCAAGCTGCTGAAGGTCGGCGGCGACCAGATATCCGACCATGTCGTCAGCGACCTGCCGCAATTGCTCAGTGCCAAGGACATATTGGTTTTCAACGATACCAAGGTCATTCCCGCGCAGTTGCAAGGCACGCGCGGTGAAGCAAAAATCGGTGCAACGCTGCACAAGCGGGTCGACCTTCGCCGCTGGCAGGCGTTCATTCGCAACGCCAAGCGTCTGCGCGTTGGCGAGACCGTCGATTTCGGCATGAACGTCCTGGCGGAAGCGGAAGCCAAGCTGGACGACGGCAGTTTCATCTTGCGCTTCCTCGGCGAGGAGCCGGTTGAACTGCTGCTCGAGCGCGCGGGCACGATGCCGCTGCCACCCTATATCGCCAGCAAGCGGGCGATCGACGCGCGCGATGCCGATGATTATCAGACGATGTTTGCAAAGGAAAAAGGTGCCGTGGCGGCCCCGACTGCCGCACTGCATTTTACCGACGATTTGCTGGCTGCGCTGGCCGCAGCGGGCGTCGGCAGCGAAATATTGACCCTGCATGTCGGGGCAGGGACGTTCCTGCCGGTCAAGGTTGACGAAACCGACGAGCACAAGATGCACAGCGAATGGGGACGGATTGATGCTGCAACCGCAGACCGCCTGAATGCTGCGCGCAAGGCCGGAGGCCGCGTGATCGCAGTCGGCACGACCAGCCTGCGCCTGCTTGAAAGCGCGACGGGGGAAGACGGAATCATCCGCCCGTTCGAAGGCGACACCGATATTTTCATCACGCCCGGCTATGAATTCCGCGCAATCGATGGTCTGATGACCAATTTCCATCTCCCCAAATCGACCCTGTTCATGCTGGTTAGCGCGCTGATGGGTCTGGAGACGATGCAGGCGGCTTATGCCCATGCAATTGCCGGCGACTATCGCTTTTACAGCTATGGAGATTCCAGTCTGCTTCTGCCAGAACGCTAGGATCGGGCTGCCCTTGTTGCTAGTAGAAAAATAAGTCGAATCAGGGCATGATCACGCAGAATATAAAAGTTTCGAAACGGAGAGATGACAATGGATAGCTATCAACAGAATTACATCAATGGTGAGTGGGTCGATTCGATCGGCGGGACGCCGCATCAGGTCATCAATCCGGCGACCGAGGAACCGGGTACGAAAATCGTTCTGGGCACCAAGGCCGATGTCGATGCTGCCGTTGCCGCGGCAAAAGCGGCTTTCAAAAGCTTTCGCAAGACCTCGCGCGAAGAGCGGATTGCCCTGCTCGAGCGGATCATTGAAGAATATAAAAAGCGCATACCCGATATCGCGGCCTCTCTGGCGGTCGAAATGGGCGCTCCGGTCAGCCTGGGCAATGCCGCGCAAGCCCCTGCCGGTCTTGGCGGGTTCATGGGTACGCTGGAAGCGTTGAAGAATTTCCAATTTTCTGAAAAAGCCGGTGCCAATACCGTCGTATATGAACCCATTGGCGTGGTTGGCATGATCACCCCGTGGAACTGGCCCTTGAATCAGATCGCGTTGAAAGTCGCTCCGGCCCTGGCGGGCGGCAATACGATGGTGTTGAAACCATCTGAAGAATGTCCCGGCAGCGCCGCCATTCTCGCCGAGATTATGGATGCGGCAGGCGTTCCTGCCGGCGTATTCAATCTGGTGCAGGGTGATGGCCCGACCGTGGGCGCGGCGATTTCATCGCATCCCGATGTCTCGATGGTCAGTTTCACCGGATCGACACGCGCCGGTATCCTTGTCGCAAAAGCGGCTGCCGATACGGTCAAGCGCGTACATCAGGAACTCGGAGGCAAATCGCCCAATCTGGTCCTGCCCGGTGCCAAGCTGGAGGAAGTCCTGCCGCCAACGATTGCCGGAGTGATGATCAATACCGGGCAAAGCTGCATCGCGCCAACCCGCGTATTGGTGCACAAGGATCAGAACAGCGAGGCGATCGCTGTGGTCAAGAATATCGTCGAGAGTCAGGAAGTTGGCGACCCAACGGTCGAAGGTGCGCATTTGGGACCGGTTGTGAACAAGGCGCAATATGGCAAGATTCAGGATCTGATTCAGTCCGCGATCGACGAGGGCGCCACGCTCGAAACCGGCGGCACCGATCTGCCTGCCAATGTCAACCGGGGCTATTATATCAAACCGACCCTGTTTAGTGGTGTGACTCCCGATATGCGGATCGCAAAGGAAGAGATATTCGGTCCGGTGGTCACCCTGATGAGCTACGACAATCTTGATGAGGCAATCGAGATCGCGAATGATACCGACTATGGTCTCTCCGCCGTCATTTCCGGTGATCCGGCGGAAGCCGCGGCCGTGGCACCACAATTGGAAGCCGGCATGGTTGTCATCAACGATTGGGGACCGGCTCCGGGCGCGCCATTTGGCGGTTACAAGCAATCCGGCAACGGTCGTGAGGGCGGTGTTTATGGCCTGAAGGATTTTATGGAAATGAAAGCCATCAGCGGTCTGCCCGGTTAAGCGCCGGTACCGCCTGGAAGCGACGCTATAATTCCATATTGTTTCGCAGGCATAATTCTGTTGTCAAAAACAAGAAAGGGCGGCTCTGGCGAGCCGCCCTTTGTCATTTCATGTGCCGAAAGGCTCAGCCTTCGGCAGGAGCCGCTGCCGGTGCCACTGGTGGATCATTATCCGCAACTTCGGTGAGCGAGCCGCCCATGGCTTCGCATTCGCCGACGGCGGTATTTTTCCAGGCGTTGCCCTGATAATCCAGAACAGAAGTGCCGGCACAGGTGGTGCCTTCGCCGGCCTTGCAATCATTTTCGCCGGCCAAAGCAATGCCGTAGCATTTTTCCGTTTCCGCTGCCGCGACTTCGGTGACCTCGCTGCCTGCTGCTTCAGCGCCCTCGGCGGTGGCTTCGCTGGTGCCGCCGGAACAGGCGGACAGGGCTGCTGCCGCAATCAATGCGGATGCTGCCGAACCCAGTTTCGTTGCTTTCGTCATAAAAATACTCCCGATTTAGCTCTTTGAAAATCCGTTGCCATCCTGCACAGACGTGGATTAATTCGGACAGGACGGACACTTGTTTACACCAACAACAGGCAAACACATAATCGAGGCTGTAAAATCTGGTCTCGCCGTGAAAATCAGGCAGACAATCGGGCATTTCCGTGGCTGATCGTTTTTCCTTTTCCATCGCCGCAACCGACGGCAAGGCGCGCACCGGCACGATTCATATGCAGCGCGGCGATATCCGCACGCCTGCCTTCATGCCGGTGGGGACGGCGGCAACGGTCAAGGCGATGAAGCCGGAGACCGTGCGCGCGACCGGCGCGGACATCATCCTCGGCAATACCTATCACCTGATGCTGCGCCCCGGCGCGGAACGGGTGGCGCGGCTCGGTGGCCTCCACAAGTTCATGAACTGGGACCGCCCGATCCTGACCGACAGCGGCGGCTATCAGGTGATGAGCCTGTCGGAACTGACCAAGCTGACCGAAAATGGCGTCGAATTCCAGAGTCATCTCGATGGCTCGCGCCACATGTTGACGCCGGAACGGTCGATGGAAATCCAGCGGCTGCTGGGTAGCGATATTGTCATGGCCTTTGACGAATGCACCAAAAATGGTGCGACGCGCGAGGAAGCGCAGGCATCGATGGAGCGATCGATGCGCTGGGCCAAGCGGTCGCGCGACGGTTTTGACAGCGGCAAGGAACATGCGGCGAGAGCGGCCCTGTTCGGGATCCAGCAGGGATCGCTCGACAAGGACATGCGGGCAGCGTCGGCCGAGGCGCTGATCGAGATCGGTTTTGACGGCTATGCGATTGGCGGTCTGGCCGTGGGTGAAGGGCAGGAGGCGATGTTCGAGGTGCTCGACTATGCGCCGGGACAATTGCCCGCCGACAAGCCGCGCTATCTGATGGGTGTCGGCAAGCCTGACGATCTCGTCGGCGCGGTCGCGCGCGGTGTCGACATGTTCGACTGCGTGCTGCCAAGCCGTTCGGGCCGGAACGGACAGGCCTTCACCGCGCGGGGAGCGCTGAATATCCGCAACGCCAAATTTGCCGAAGATCTGGCACCGCTGGATGAAAGCTGCGCCTGTTCGGTCTGCGCAAACCACAGCCGTGCCTATTTGCACCATCTGATCCGGGCGAAGGAGATATTGGGCGCGATGCTGATGACCGAGCATAATATCGCTTATTATCAATCGCTGATGGCGGGCATGCGGGCGGCTATTGCCGAGGGGCGTTTCGCGGATTTTGCCGAGGATTTCTCGCGAAATTATCTGGGCGACAGCAAAGCGGATTGATCTCCGGTTGCTCGGCTCTTATTGTTGACCGATGCACGAGACGATAGCCCAAGGGACCGTCCATGAGCTGGCGGAAGATATGCGAACGGCCATCGCGGCAGACGCAAAGGTGTTCGAACTCTGGCAAGGCCTTACCCCTCTGGGTCGGAACGAGTTTATTTGCTGGGTGGAAGACGCCAAGCAGGCGAAGACCCGCGAGAAACGAATCGGGCGTACCATCGAGGAACTGCTGGAGGGAAAACGCAGGCCCTGTTGCTGGGCGGGCTGCATCCATCGCACGGACAAAGCGCCCAGTGCGTGGCAGCAGGCCGTATTGATCGATAAGAAGAAACCATAATATATTCGTATGAATGGATGCGGGCAGGCGTGACAAATGCGATTGAGGCCTTAAAGCTCGTCCTATGAATATGCCCTCGCTGCCTGCCGTATCTTCGCTCACCGACGCGCTTGCGCGGGCCAGAGAAAATGCGCCCTTTCTCAATATGCTGCTTGAGGTGCAGCCGGAACTTGCCGATCTGCTGGTATCGGAAAATCTCGACGCGGCGCTGGAATATTGCGTACACGCGGGCGAAGGAGCCGAAAATGTTCGGCAAAAATTGCGCCGAGAGAAACGGGCGCTCGCGCTCGCGCTGGCGATTGGTGATCTGGCGGGGCGGCTGTCGCTGACCGAGGTCATCACGCGCCTGTCGGACTTTGCCGACCGGGCGCTCGACGAAGCGCTCGCCGATATCTATGCGACCCGCTATCCCGACGCGCCGCTGGAGGGGTTTTCAGTCATCGGCCTTGGCAAGCACGGCAGCCGCGAACTCAACTATTCGTCGGATATCGACCCGATCTTCATCTATGATCCGGACAAGATACCGGTGCGCGGCAAGGAAGAGCCCAGCGATGCGGCGCGGCGGATCGGCCAACAGCTGGTCGATGCGCTCAACGCCCGCGACGCCGATGGCTATGTGTTCCGGGTCGACATGCGGCTGCGGCCGTCGCCGGAAGTGAGTCCGGTGGCATTGCCGGTCGAAGCGGCGATAAGCTATTATGAATCGAGCGCGCTGGCATGGGAGCAGGCGGCCTTTATCCGCTCCCGGGCCGCCGCTGGTGACAGCGAGCTGGGGCGCTATTTTCTCGAAACGATCAATCCTTTCATCTGGCGCCGGTCGCTGGATTACGGGGCGATCAAGAATATCGGCTCGGTCACCGCACAAATCCGCGATCATTATTCAGCCGGGCAGAAATTCGGTCCCGGCTTTGACCTGAAGCGCGGGCGCGGCGGTATCCGCGAGACGGAATTTTACGCCCAGATGCACCAGCTTATTTTTGGCGGACGGAATCCGGATTTGCGCGTCCCGGCGACGCGCGATGCGCTTGCTGCCTTGGCCAAGGCCGGCCGGATCGATGGCAACAAGGCCCAAGTGCTGAGCGAGTCCTATGAACTCTATCGGGTGATCGAGCACCGGCTGCAGATGGTCAACGACCAGCAGACCCATAGCCTGCCTGATACAGCAGCGGATATCGACCGGGTGGCGCGGCTGCATGGCATGAAGGATGGCCAGCAGTTGCTTGATCTGCTCGCGCCGCGTGTGGATGCGGTCGGGATCATCTATGATGATCTGATCGAACCTGAAGATAGCGCGCGATTGCCGGTCGATGAAGAGAAACTGGCTGCCGTGCTGGCGGATAAAAACCTGCCCGAGGCAAATGCCTTTCTTCAGGCGATCAAGCGCTGGCGGAGCGGCAAGGTGACGGCTTTGCGTTCCAGCGCCGCTCAGGAATCGTTCGAAGCGATATTGCCCGATCTGGTCGATGCGATTGCGACGGCGCCAAATCCCGAAAAGGCACTGGCGCGGCTCGACAGCCTGATCGACAAATTGCCGACCGCGATCAATTTCTTCCGGATCCTGGAGGCGCGGCCCGCCCTGCTCGATCTGCTCGGCAAGATTCTCAGCCATGCGCCGGTGCTCGCCGATGCGCTCGCGCGGAGGGCGGAATTGTTCGACGGGTTGATCGATGCGACGGCACTGGATCTGCCGCCATCGGTGGAGGAACTGGCCGAACAATTTGCCCGTACCGAATCCGGGGATGATTATCAGATTTTGCTCGACCGGGTGCGCGCACGGGTCGGTGAAAAACGCTTCGCTCTCGGCGTCCAGTTGATTGAAGGCCATCATGATGCACTGGATATTTCGGCGGGCTATGCCCGGGTGGCCGAGGCGGCCATCGAGGTCCTGACCGATGCGACGATCAGGGAATTTGAAGAGACGCACGGTAAAGTCCCCGGCAGCCGGTTGCTGATTCTGGCGCTGGGCCGACTGGGCGGGGAGGCCCTGACCCATGCTTCCGATCTCGATCTCGTCTTTCTGTTCAGCGGCGATCATAGCGCCGAGTCCGATGGCAAAAGATCATTGGGCGCCACCCAATATTACAACCGGCTGACCGCCCGGATCGTGACCGCGCTTTCGGTGCCGACCGCTGCCGGGCCGCTTTATGAAGTGGATACCAGATTGCGGCCATCGGGCACCCAGGGGCCGCTCGCGGTGACGCTGGAGAGTTTCTACAAATATCAGCGGGAAAGCGCCTGGACCTGGGAGCATATGGCGTTGACACGGGCCCGACCGGTCTATGGCGACAAAGCCGAGCGCGTGGCACTGGAGCAGGAAATACGCAATATCCTGCGGAAAGACCGCGAACCGGAAGATCTGCGCAAGGCGGTACGCAAAATGCGACTGGATATTGTCGAGCACAAGCCGCCCAAGGGACCGCTTGATACCAAGATGATGGAAGGCGGGCTGGTCGACTGGGAATTTATCATCCACTTTCTGCAATTG
This sequence comes from uncultured Sphingorhabdus sp., assembly GCA_905479715.1. Lineage (GTDB taxonomy): Bacteria > Pseudomonadota > Alphaproteobacteria > Sphingomonadales > Sphingomonadaceae > Parasphingorhabdus. The sequence continues at coordinate 9,218 of CAJQNR010000179.1, read as the reverse complement.
AAAACCGGTGAGGCGCTCTATCCGCAGCTTGGCAAAGCTGTCCGGGCATTGGTAGACGCCGGGTATCTCGGCGAGGATATGGTGACCGCGCATGAATTGATGGCCCGCTTGCTGGTGGCTTTGCGGCTGATGTCTCCCGATTGTGATTTTCCGCCGGTAACCAGCCGCGCGCTGATTGCCAAAGCGGCAGGACAAGAAAGCTGGGAGGCCCTCCTGGAAGGCTATGACCAGGCGAGACAGTGCGTTATTGACGCGTGGAACAGGCACTTGCGGCCAGACCCCGATGAAATATTAGGAGATATAAAATGATTGATGTGGGCGACAAGATTCCGGACATGGAACTGGTGGCACCGGATGGCAGCCCGGTGAAAATATCCGACTATGCCGGCAAGAAGCTGGTATTGTTCTTCTATCCGAAGGCGAGCACGCCGGGCTGTACGACCGAATCGAAAGATTTCTCGGCGCTTCTGCCAGAATTTGAGAAGGCCGGTGCTGCGGTTCTGGGCATGTCTGCCGATTCTCCGAAACGACAGCAGAATTTCATCAACAAGCAGGAATTGACGGTCGATATCGCGTCCGATGAAAGCACCGAATTCCTGGCCAAAATCGGCGTGTGGGCGGAAAAGAAAATGTACGGCAAAACCTATATGGGGATCATCCGTTCGACCTTTCTGATCGGACCCGACGGGGTCGTTCTCAAGGCCTGGCCGAAAGTGAAGGTCAAAGGCCATGCAGAAGAGGTTCTGGCTGCGGTACAGGCGGCATAGACCCCGCGGAATGACGGAGCGCCCCAATGTCGGTGCAGCGGTTCTGCGCGTGCTGCAAACCGCTGACCCTGTCGCCAAGGTAATGGCGGCGCGCCATGCTGCCCGGGAATGGCGGCTGGGCCGGCTGGCCGATGATTTTTCCGGGACCATGCCCGATATGCCGGCGCGACCCGATCATCCGGTCCTGATGCGTCCGCGTGATATGCCGCGGCGGGGCAAGGGCACGTCCGTCCCGCGACGGATCGCCCTGATTCACGCGCTTGCCCATATCGAATTTGTCGCGATTGATCTTGCCTTCGACATGATCGGACGGTTCGGATCGCAATTTCCCCGGGAATTTACCGACGACTGGATGCGGGTGGGGGCAGAGGAATCAATGCATTTCATTCTGCTCGACCGGCGATTGCGGGATCAGGGCAGCTTTTACGGCGCGCTTCCCGCTCATGACGGCCTTTGGGATACGGCGAAAGAGACGGCCCATGATGCCGCCGCACGTCTCGCGATCGTTCCGATGGTGCTGGAAGCCCGGGGACTGGATGTCACCCTTGATACGGTCGAGCGGTTCAAGCAGCAGGGTGATGACAGGACGGCAAAGGTGTTGAGCCGGATCTATCAGGATGAAATCAATCATGTTTCCTACGGCACGAAATGGTTCGAATTCGCCTGCAGAAGAATCAACCTGACACCGCATGAACATTGGAGGCAGCTTGTAAAAACCCATATCAAAGGCGGGTTAAAGCCTCCTTTCAACGACTCAGCGCGTCAGACAGCCGGTCTGACCCGCGATTATTATTATGGTATTGAATTGTTAACCAATATGAATTTACACCCGTAAACACACAACGGGGGCGAAAGTTCCGCCAAAAATTCAATGCCATGGGTTTCATGGGTCGCAAATAAAAGGTTCGATCACTCTATGACCGAAAACATAGTAGTTTTGTTTAAGAAATCTGTGAGCAAGATCACAGCCATTGCTTTTCTTGGATCGGCAATGATTTTTTCCACCGCCGCATCGGCCGAAGAGTCCGCTGATGCCAGCATCCCCGTTGATGTTCTGAAAAGCCAGGCAGCGGAAAGCGCCCTTGGTGAAGCGGATCCGGCCTTCCGGATGATTTTCAAGAAATGGGCCGGTCAGGGCAAGCAGGAAGCGGTCAAATTGACCATTCCTTCGCGCAAGCCGGTAAAAGACTTCACCCTGACCAGTAACTACGGCGTACGTTCCGATCCTTTCAAGGGTCGTCGCGCGAACCACAAGGGTCTTGATATGGCGGGTCCGATCGGCACCCCGATTTATGCGACCGCCGACGGTATTGTTGGCCGCGCACAATGGCTGGGCGGTTATGGCAAATATGTTGAAATCAACCATGGCAACGGCATCCAGACCCGTTATGGCCACATGTCCCGGCTCAATGTCGAGGCGAATGCCCGCGTCAAGAGCGGCGACCTGATCGGCTTCATGGGTTCGACCGGTCGTTCCACCGGCAGCCACCTGCATTATGAAGTGCGGATTGAGGGCGAAGCGGTCAATCCCATTCCCTTCATGCAGTCCAATGATTTTCTGGTCGCGCAGAAGCTGAATTCCGGCGTTGCATTGGGCGGCCCGGAAGAATAAGACGTTTTACATACCTTTGGGAGAGGGTGCATAAAGGAGCGGTTTGAGCTTAAGGCTTGCCGCTCCTTTTGATTCTCCCTATCTTGAGATCATGAACCAGATGCTCGCAACCACCGAACAGGATATCATCCTGACCCCCAATGCAGCGAAACGCGTGGCTGCTATTGCTGAAAAGCAGGGAAAAGCCGCGATTCTCAGGCTATCCGTCGAAGGGGGCGGCTGTTCCGGCTTCCAATATCGTTTCGGCCTTGCTGATGGCATTGAAGCGGATGATATCGCGGTTGAAGAGGCAGGTGTTACGCTCGTCGTCGACGAGGTCAGTCTTGATCTTGTCCGCGGAAGCGCCGTCGATTTTGTTGAGTCCCTTGGTGGTAGTGCTTTTCAGGTAACCAATCCCAACGCGGCTTCCGGCTGCGGTTGCGGTTCCAGTTTCTCCATCTAAGTGAAAATAGCCAGCTTCAACATAAACGGCATCAAGGCGCGCTTGCCGCGCTTGCTGGAATGGCTGGAAGAAACCAGACCGGATGTTGCCTGCCTGCAGGAAATCAAGAGGCAGGACGAGGGTTTCCCTGCCGCTGAATTTGAAAAAATCGGCTATGGCGCGATCTGGCACGGTCAGAAAAGTTTCAATGGCGTTGCCATATTGGCGCGCGATCAGGTGCCAGAGGAGGTCAAGCGTGGCCTCGACGGCGAACCGGAAGACGAGCATAGCCGCTATATAGAAGCCAATATCAGCAGCGAAGATGGCACGAAGGTCAGAGTGTCCAGCATCTATTTGCCCAATGGCAACCCCCATCCCGGTCCGAAATTCGATTTCAAGCTGCGCTGGATGAAACGGTTGCGCGAACGGGCGGCGGAAATCTGGGCCGAAGAAGTGCCCGCTGTGCTGGCGGGCGACTATAATGTCATTCCCCGCGACAATGATGTCTATTCGGTCAAGGCGATGCAGAATGATGCGCTGATGCAGCCGGAGAGCCGTCAGGGCTACCGGCGGATATTGAATGACGGCTGGACCGATGCTCTGGGTGTTACCTATCCGGAGGGTCAGGTCTGGACTTACTGGGATTATCGCAGCGGCGGCTGGCAGCGCGATCAGGGGTTCCGGATCGATCATCTGCTGCTCAGCCCGCTAGCTGCGGACAGCCTCAAAAATTGTGGCGTCGACAAGGAATATCGTGGCCGTGAAAAAGCCAGCGACCATACGCCGGTGTGGATTGATCTGGATATCTGATCCGGCTCGGCCGAACATCGGCCTGACGTCCGTGTCCTGCCTTTAACCGAAGCAGCTATTTGGTCACGAGCGCCTTGTCGTAAATCAGATATTCCCGGTTGATTTCCGCACCAATCGCGTCGGCAATCGCCACCATTCCCTGATTGTCATCCAATATCCAGCCGATCTCCGCGTAGCATGTACCGAAATCGGAAACCGCATCGCGGCGAATATATTCGATCATCATGAAGGCCATCTGGCTGGCCAGCCGGCTGTTGTGCAGTTCCTTTTTGACACCCATCAGCGGCACCCGCATCGACTGCGCCTTCGGAAATTTGAGCCACCACAGCAGCTTGGCCCAGCCAAAAGGCCAGAGAGACCCCTTTAGACCCCGGATTACCTCGTTCATATTGGGGAGGGTCATCATGAATGCGACCGGTTCGCCGTCGAGTTCCGCGATCCGGATCAGGGCTTCGTGGACAATCGGCTTCAGGCTTTCACCGGCGTGGGAAATTTCATGGTCGGTCATCGGGACAAAGCCCCAGTTGCCCGACCAGGCATCGTTCAAAAGCCCCATGATGATCGCTGCATCGCGGTCGAAATGCTTCTTGTCCACTTTCCGGATCTTGAGCAGTTTGTTGCGCTCCCCCGAAGCGACAATGCGGTTTATCAGCTGCGGAAACCCGTCTGTTACCGGCAGGTCATAAGACACGAGGCGTTTGGCGACGCTATAGCCGAGATTTTCGATCCAGCCCTGATAGTCCGCATTATGGTGGCCCATCATGATCATCGGACTATGATTATGGCCCTGGGTCAACAAGCCGGGCTCTTCCCAGACGGACATGCTGATCGGGGCCAATACGCGGGTCATGCCCTGATCTTTCAGCCAGTCCTCGGCCGCACGGATCAGCGCGTGCATCACCGCCTCGTCGCTGGCTTCCATCAGGCCCCAATTGCCGGTTCCCGGCCCCATGCCCTGTTCTGGCGGCTGTTCCAGCGCCAGCTCATCAATATGGGCGCTGATCCGTCCGACCACCTGACCCTCGCGCAGGGCGAGGAAAAACTGCACTCTGGCATGTTCGAAAAACGGGTTATTGCCCGGTGTGATCAGTTTGACGAATTCAGACCTTAGCGGCGGCACCCAATGCGGGTCATCGGCGTTGAGTTTATAGGCGATTTCGACAAACTGACTCTTCTGGGCCTTGGTACCAACCGGCTGTATGACTATATCCTGACCGGCCACTATCGTTTTCCTTCCATATTTCCCGGTGGCTGTGGCGTTAATCGCGGCGCAATGTCAAGGGCATGGGAACCATAGCGGTCTTGTCCTCGCCATTATATCGCCACGATATGTTGCTCTATGCCGTTCCACTCAACAATGATGCAGGTATTTATGAGTTCGACAATCAGCTCTTCGAAAAATGCGCCAAAGGCGGCGGCGGAACCGCGCCCGGGTTCGGCGACTGTCCCCGTTGCTGAGGATAATGACATGATCCGCGCGGCGGCCAAGGTCACGCGTGATCTCAATGCGCCCCGGCCGGTAATTTACTGGGCGGATTTTCTGCTGTCCCTCGCTGTCGGCTATGGATCTCTTGCCGGTGCCATATTCAGCCAGTCTCCATGGCTCGTCCTTTTATTCGGTTTGATCGCCATATTGGCCTTATATCGGGCCGGCAGCTTCATCCACGAACTGACCCATGTCCGCCGCAATAGCCTGCCAGGCTTCCATTTCGCCTGGAATTTATTGTTCGGGGTACCGATGCTCATCCCGTCTTTCATGTATGAAGGCATTCACAGCATCCATCACCGGACCAAAAAATATGGCACGATCGAGGATCCGGAATATTTGCCGCTGGCGTTGATGAAGCCATGGTCGGTGCCGCTGTTTGTGATTGTCGCGGCGCTCGCACCGGTGGCGCTCTTGTTCCGCTATGCGATTCTGTCGCCGTTGTCTGCGGTCATTCCGCCGCTGCGCAAGCTGGTGGTCGAGCGCTATTCCGGTCTGATCATCAACCCGGATTTTCGCCGCAAACCCCCCGAAGGCGACCTCAAACGGCGCTGGCTGGCGTGCGAGATCGGTGCCAGTATATGGTCCATCGCGCTGCTCGCCATGGTCGCGACCGGTGTCATTCCATTGCGCGCTTTTGTGATTTTTCTCGTGGTGATGTCCGGTAGCGTGGTTTTGAACCAGATCCGTACCCTGGTGGCGCATCTGTGGGAGAATGACGGCCACGAAATGAGCGTGACCGCGCAATATCTTGACAGTGTCAATGTGCCGCCGCCGGGAACTCTGCCTGCCTTGTGGGCGCCGGTGGGGTTGCGCTATCATGCGCTGCATCATCTGCTGCCGGGCGTTCCCTATCACAATCTGGGCGAGGCACATCGTCGTCTGGCCGCGGAATTGCCCGCCGGCTCCAATTTCTACCGGGCGGACCATGACAGCCTCTGGGCTTTGATCATGGGCCTCGTGCGCGGCAGCGCCGCGAGAAACTGAACCCGCTATTCTTCGGTGCGGATCAGGACCGTTTCGCCGATAAGGAAAAACAGGAGAAATGGGGCCCATGCTGCCAATAAGGCGGGGTAGGCCCCAATATTGCCCATTGCGAGCGCGAAATTGTCGGCGACGAAATAGGCAAAGCCGAGCGCCATGCCAATGACCGCCCGGAGGAACAGCTGTCCCGACCGGGCCAGGCCGAAAGCGGCGACAGCGCCCAGTAAAGGCATCAGAATCGACGACATTGGCCCGGATATCTTGTGCCACCATCCGGCCTTGAGACTCATCGTCGGACGACCGGCGCGCTGCAGTTCGCCAATGGCGGTCCGCAGGGCAAAGATCGACAGGCTGTCGGCGCTGACATTGGTCAGGGTGAATTGATCGGGCCGGATGGAATCGCCGACCAGCAACTCGCTTTTCTTTTCTTCGGTGCCGGTACTGACATCGAACTGGGTGACGCCGGTGAGCAACCAGCCCGAGCCGGTGAACCGCCCCGCATCGGCTTGTAGCAGATTTTTAAGGCCATTCTCGGATCGGTCGTAAATGGTGATATCCTGCAACATGACCTGCTCGCCACGCCCGGTTACGGTGCGTGCATTGATCAGATTATTGCCATCTTTGACCCAGACATTGGTGCGTATATTGCTCTCCGCCGGGATTGGACCAAATTCCACTTTCTCCCACTGACTCAACCGGGCCGTCGCGGGCGCCACAATTGTTTCGTTAAACAGGAAGGACAGCAGCGCTATGCCCATGCTCGCGACAATCAGCGGGGCGAGAATCTGGTGCGCGGACAGGCCAGCCGCCTTCATCGAAACGACTTCGCTATTCTGGTTCAAGGTCGCCAGCGTGATAATCGTTCCCAAAAGCACGGAAAAAGGCAGAAAACGGGAAACCAGTTGCGGTGCCCGCAGGGAAACATAGGTCCAAAGCTCCGCTTCTCCGTTGCCTTCATAGGCGAGAATTTTGCCGCTTTCTCCGAGCAGATCGAGCGCCTGCAACACCAGCACGAGCAGGGCAAGGACCGCCAGAGTGCGGATGATGAACATTTTTGCCACGTAAATGGCAAGTGTCCGGGAAGGGAAAAAATCCATGTCCGGCTATTCCTTCATTAGCGCACGTTTGCGATTGAAATTGAGCAGGCCCTTGAAGACGCCGCCAAATTTGGAAAATGCCTTTTCCAGCGCCCCGATCGGCTGACCGCCGGGAACATGGGCGGCAACATGATACATCCATATGATCAGCGCGGCGAATAGGCAGAACGGTAGCCACAAGGCAATGACCGGGTCGACAAGGCCCAGGGCGCCGATATCCTCGCCATATTCGTTGACCTTGTGATAGGTGACGATCATCACGATTGACAGAAATACGCCAAGCGCGGAGCTTGAGCGTTTCGGCGGAACCGCCAGCGCGACCGCCAGCAGCGGCAACAGCAACATCATGACCACCTCGACCATGCGGAAATGGAAATTTGCGCGGCTTTCGTTGCGTTCGTTCAGCGGTCGTTTTTCATCCAGGCCGACCCGCACCAGTTCCGGTATTGTATATTCCAGATCCTTGCCGCCCCGCGACCGGAAGGATTCGATGTCGGGCAAATCGATCGGCAAATCATGGTTGCTGAAACTCAATATCCGCGGCTTTTCGTAATTGGGTGCATCGTGGACCAGCACGCCATTGGTCAGACGCAAGATGATTGTATCGGGATCGTCGGTCGCGAGAAATTGACCGGTTTCCGCAGTAACCGAGACGGTCTGGCTCTTCTTGTTTTCGGCGCGGACGAAAATGCCGCTCAATTTGGTTCCATTGTCGCGGCTTTCTTCGATCCGCAGCGTCATTCTGTTGCCGAGATTGTTGAATTCTCCGACCTTGATCGAGGCGCCAAGCGCGCCCGACCGCAATTCGAATCGCAATTCTTCATAATAATAGCGGGACAGGGGCTGAATGAATCCGACCAATGCGAGATTGACCAGCATCAACGCGACGGTGAATATATAAGGGACCCTGAGTAGCCGACCATAGCCTTGGCCAACGGCTCTGAGAACATCGAGTTCGGAACTTAACGCCAGTTGCCGGAACGCCAGTAATATACCCAGCAGCAAGCCAATCGGTATGCCCAGCGACAGATATTCCGGGATTAGATTGGCCAACATCCGCCAAACCACGCTGACAGGGCCGCCTTCTGCCGCGACAAAATCAAACAGGCGCAGCATTTTCTCCAGCACCAGCAGCATGGCCGCAATGACCAATGTGCTGAATAGTGGCACCGCAATCAATTTCGCCAAATAGCGATCGGTAGAAGTCAGCAGTTTCAACTTGTTGTCGCCCTCTCACCATGTTTTCGCCGCAAATCAAATCCATAGTCATGGGCAGATCAGGGGCTGATTCTCGTCCGAGCCGGAGTAATGGCGCGGGTATAACGACTAGGAGTTATTACGTCATGTTGAAATTTGCGGCGTTTATCGCATTATCGACTACAGTTTTGCTATCCTCTGCTCCCGCGTTCGCTCGTGGCCAGGTGGTTCCCAATGATCTTGGCAAATGCAAGGCGGGCGCTGGTCCCGCCGTTCTCGTCAATGTCAGCGGTGTCAAGGAATCGAAGGGGACGATGCGGGTTCAAACCTATCCGGGAACGGCTTCGGAATGGCTGAAAACAGGGGCGTGGCTCAATCGTGTCGAGGCACCCGCCAGGGCCGGAAACATGCAGTTTTGCCTGCCGATATCTAGACCCGGCACCTATGCGGTTGCGATTCGGCATGATCTCAACGGCAATGGCAAGACCGATATATTCGGTGATGGCGGCGGCATGTCGAACAATCCGAGCATCAACATCTTCAATCTTGGCAAGCCGAGCTACAAGAAGACGGCATTTCAGGTGAACGGCGGCGTCAAGCCGATCACGATCAATATGCGTTATATGTAAGGCTAGCGGCGCTTAGCCCGCCACAATTGCCACAAGACACCAGGTGCTGCGAGCAGCGGGAAGCGCTCGCGAAATGGCGTTACTTCCAATTCGACACCAGTGTGACGCTCAATCTTCCAAGCGGCATAGCGCGACGCGCCTTCGAACGTGGTGCTGGCCTTCGCAAGCCGTAGAAAATTGAGCGGCTTGCCCATTCGTCTGCGCTTGTCCCACCA
>CAJQNR010000178.1 GCA_905479715.1 uncultured Sphingorhabdus sp. | reverse complement strand
GCAGGATTCTGCGGATAAGATGAATGGTCTGCTGGAACGATTGTCGCAGCATAACAAGGCGAAGCAGGAGCCGCCGAAACCGGTGAAGGTGCGGGAACTGGTCCAGTCAATCATCGAGAAAAAGCGGATATTGCACAATATGGAAACCTCCCAGATCGACGATTTGACGGTCATGGCTGATCCGGTCCGCGTAGACCAGATTCTGGGGCATCTGATACAAAATGCTATTGATGCCAGTCCGGAGGACGAACCGATATTCGTCAATGCGCGTCGTCGCGACCTGAGCGTTGCAATCGAGGTACGTGACCGGGGCACCGGCATGTCAAACGAGTTTATCCGCAGCCAGCTCTTCAAGCCTTTCGCGTCCAGCAAGACGGGCGGATTCGGCATTGGTGCCTATGAAGCCAGGGAACTGGCCCGGGCGATGAACGGTCGTCTGGAAGTCGAGAGCAAGGAAGGTAGCGGTAGCCGGTTCACACTAATTCTGCCGCTTGCCAAGCGATTGTCGGATGAAATGTCAGTAGACGAAAGGGCCGCATGATGCCGCACAAGGATCAACCGAAAAAAGAAAAGCTGCTGATTGTCGAAGACGATCCGGGTCTGCAAAAGCAGCTCAAATGGGCTTACGATGATTTTGACGTCATCGTCGCGGGCGACCGGGAATCGGCCATCGAAATGCTGCGGGCGGAAGAGCCGGACGTGGTGACGCTTGATCTTGGTCTGCCACCAGATCCCGATGGTACAACCGAGGGTTTCGCGACGATGGATGCGATATTGAGTCTGAAGCCGGATACCAAGGTGATCGTCGCGTCGGGCCATGGCGAAAAAGCGAGCGCCTTACGCGCGATTTCGGGTGGTGCCTGGGACTTTTATCAAAAGCCTGTTGATATTGACGAACTCGGTCTGATTGTCCGGCGCGCCTTTCATGTGCGCAAGCTGGAGGAGGAGAACGCCAGTCTTGCCGCACGCGGAAACGGCGAAGGGCATATTCTCGGCCAGATCATTACCGGTGCTCCCGAAATGCTGAAAATAGCGCAGATGATCGAGCGGGTGGCCAACACCAATGCATCGGTCATGCTGTTGGGCGCAAGCGGGACGGGCAAGGAATTGCTCGCCAAGGGTCTCCATGAATCGAGTGATCGCAGCGAGAAGGCGTTTGTCGCCATCAACTGCGCGGCGATTCCGGAAAATCTGCTCGAGTCCGAATTGTTCGGGCATGAAAAAGGCGCCTTCACCGGCGCGATCAAGACAACCGAAGGAAAGATCGAGCAAGCCGATGGCGGGACACTTTTCCTTGATGAAGTCGGTGACATTCCCCTGCCATTGCAGGTGAAGCTGCTGCGCTTCTTGCAGGAGCGGGTGATTGAGCGGATCGGCGGGCGCAAGGCGATTGCGGTCGATACGCGGATCGTCTGCGCGACGCATCAGAATCTGGAAAATATGATCCAGGAAAATTCATTTCGCGAAGATCTTTATTATCGGCTTGCCGAAATCGTGATTAAAATCCCGCCGCTGTCCGGTCGCTCGGGTGACGCAAGCCTTCTCGCCCGGCATTTCCAGAAGAAATATGCTGCCGAGATCAATCCGGCAGTAAAGGGGCTTGCACCCGATGCGCTTGCGGCGCTCGAAGCCTGGCATTGGCCCGGCAACGTCCGCGAGCTGGAAAACCGGGTCAAGCGTGCGGTGATCATGGCCGATGGCAAGATGATTGCCGCGAAGGATCTGGATCTCGATGTGGATGAAAATGCGGCCAGTGATTTGCTCAACCTGAAAGCGGCGCGCGAGGCGGCTGACCGTTCGGCGATCCTGCGGGCGATTTCGCAGACCGGCGGCAATATTTCCAATGCCGCGAAGCTGCTCGGGATCAGTCGGCCGACGCTTTATGATCTGCTCAAACAATATAAGTTGCAGCAGGCCAGCTGAACCATGATGTTACGGGTCGCTATGAAATTGCGCTTTTGCAGCAAGCCGCTCATTCTCGTGGCCGCTCTTGGGCTGGGCGTGATTGCTGTCCCGACGGCGATTTATGCCGCCAGCGAAGGCAATAGCGATGCGCGGGAAGCCTTTGCGAACGCCGAGAAATTTCGGGCCAGTCATGATGTGAGGTCCGCCCGGATCGAACTGATGAATGCGATAAAGGCCGATCCCGAATGGATCGACGCCCGTGTCGCGCAAGCCGAAGTCCTGCTCGCCCTGCACGACGGAGTTGGCGCAGAAGCGGAACTCGATCATGCGGTGGATCTCGGTCTCGATCCGGCGGCGGTGCGGCATCTCTATGGCCATGCCCTGTTGCTGCAGGGCAAGGCGCAAAAGGCGCGCGATCAATTGCTGGCCGACGATATCCCGTCGCAGCATCAAGGCTATGCGGCGCGCATCATGGGCCGGGTTGCCCTGCAAATGGGTGATCAGCAGCTTGCGAGCCAGTCTTTCGACCGGGCGATGGAACTCGATCCCCGCAATCCGGACCTGTGGGTCGCCATTGCTCGTTTCCGGGCAGATTCAGGGGATCAGGCGGGTGCAACAAACGCGGTCGACGAAGCGGTAAAGCTCGATCCTGACAATCTTCGCGCGCTGCAATATCGCGGCGAGCTGCTGCGATTCCAATTCGGTCTGGGCGCTGCGCTGCCGTGGTTCGAGCGCGCGCTGGAGATTGATCCCAATGATGTGCCCTTGTTGACAGAATATGCCGCGACGCTGGGTGATATGGGGCGGATGACGAAAATGCTCACGGTGGCCCGGAAAATCATCGCTCTGGATGGCCGCAATCCGCGGGCGTTTTTCATGCAGGCGGTGCTCGCAGCGCGGGCTGGAGAATATGCCCTCGCAAGACGGTTGATGCTCCAGACCGAAGGCAAGATCGACAATGTGCCTTCCGTGTTGCTGGTGCAGGGCATTATCGAGCATGGCGAAGGCAATTATAACGCCGCGGTCGACAAGTTCCGGCGACTGTTGTCGTTTCAGCCCGACAACCGGCAGGCGCAAAATTTGCTGGCGCGTTCGCTCTATCTTGCCGGCAGTGCGTTCGATGCAGTCGAGGTGTTGAAACCGCAGGTCAATCGCAGCGGCACCGATCCTTATGCCTTGTGGCTGACCGGGCGCGCGCTCGAGGCGATTGACGAGCGTGATCAGGCCGCTGGCGTCATGAATCGGGCAGCCATCCATGATATCGGCCCGGAAGGTGCGATTGTCGGAGAAGTGCCGCTTGCCGTACTGGCCGCCGAAGCGGCGCGAAATGCGAATGATGCGCGGGCGGTGGTCCCCTATATTCGCGCGCTCTACAATGCCGGAGACTATGCCACTGCTTTTGCCGAAGCAAAGCGCCTGCAATTGGCCAATCCGGGCGCCAGTGCGGCGCATATATTGGTTGCCGATGTTGCGGACGCGATGGGCGATTATGACGAGGCGTTCGATGCGCTCGAAAAGGCCCGCAGTATCCGCTTTTCCGAGCCGGTCATGTTGCGTCTGGTCGAGGTATTGCGGTCGCGTGGCTCGATGCAGCAATCAGCCGAGGTTCTGGCGCAATATCTCCACTATAATCCGAGCAATATCGCCGGGCTGCGCTGGATGGCTTATGCCCATCTTGAAACCGGCAGCTGGGCGGTAGCGGCCCGTCTGCTTGAAAAACTGCGTCAGCGGATTGGCGAGAATGATGCGTTGATCCTGGCCGGTTTGAGCCAGGCCTATACCGGCATGGGGCAGACCGAAAAAGCGGTTGCTGCCGGACGGATTGCCTATCGCGTGCAACCATCAAGCCCGGTGGTATCGCATCTTTACGGACTGGCCTTGCTGGCCGATGGCAAGCGCAAACAGGATGCGATAGCGCTGCTTGAAAAAGCGGTTGCGATCATGCCCGACAATCCGGTCTATCGAGAAAGTCTTAGACGTGCCCGCGCCAGCCCTGGGGCAAGCCGGAGCACGGCCATAAGCTGAAAGCCCGTCAGGCTTCGCTTTTTACCAGATCATCAAAGGATATATCCAGCCGCTTCATCTGCCGTTCGACAGGGGGCCAGACGTTCTTGATGAAATCTTCCCGTTGTTTCCGGCGCAGGCGATCCTTTGCACCGGCGGCAACGAACATTCCGACACCGCGTTTCACTGTCACCAGTCCGTCTTCCTGAAAACCCTGATAGGCCTTTGCGACCGTCAGCGGATTGGCCCCTTGATCGGCCGCAAAAACACGGACCGAAGGCAGCATGTCGCCTTCGCCATAGACGCCATCCAAAATTGATTCGGAGATAATGTCGCGCAATTTCAGATAGACGGGTTTTGTTGCAATATTCATACTGCATCACTGCCATAATACAGCTAGGCAGGCAAGGCAGAAGTTCGGCTTTTTCCAATATTTACAACGGAAATGAAAGTTCACTCCACAGGTTTCGGAGTCCAGGGTGACAATATGTCCCCGAGTTCCGGTCGTGGCCGTTCGATCAGTTCGGCGCTGGATGTACCGAGGTAGAGAAAACCGGCAATTTTTTCCGGAGCAGCGCCGAACAGATCACGGACATCGTCGTTGAAGGCCGGCCAGCCGGTGATCCACCCGCCGACAAAGCCCATGGCGTGGGTGGCATGAAGAATGTTCATCACAAAGGCCCCGCAGCTGAGTTCTTGCTCCCAGAGGGGAATCTTGGTCGATTTGACGGGAGAGTACATCACGACAAGCAGGGTTGGCGCGAGGCAGGCCATGGACTCCAGCGATTCAAGTTCCAGCCGTCCTGCTTCCGGCCGTTCTTTCAGATAGGCATTGTGAATGCCCTTGGCGAGAATGTTGCGCTGATCATCGCCAACCGCGATCACGCGCCAGGGAGCCAGCTTGCCATGGTCCGGTGTCCGCAGGGCAATGGAGACGATTTCCTCAATCTGGGCCTCGCTGGGGCCCGGAGCAACCATATCGCGCGGTCGACCGGAACGGCGGGAGGGGAGATAGGCCGCAAGGCTGCTCAGGTCGTTAAATTGGTTTTCGCTCATGTCCGTCACTTTGGAATTCGGACGACCGAATGCAAGCAGATTTCTCGATAAACCGGTCTCGCTTGTAACAATCTGCTTCACTTGCGCACTTTTTCCATTAGGGTACGAGATAACCGGGCCGGCCTGAACGGCCCAGACCAGTATATCGGGGAGTTAGTATATGTCGGGTGGTTACGCAGAATCGGGCGATGCGAGAGGAACATTTCTCGGTCATCCCAAAGGCCTTTTTGTCCTGTTTTTTGCAGAAATGTGGGAGCGTTTCTCCTATTATGGCATGCGCGCGCTGCTTATTTTCTATCTTGTCCAGCACTGGATGTTTTCGGACAGCGAAGCGGGGGTCATCTATGGTGCCTATACCGCTTTGGTTTATATCACCCCGGTGATTGGCGGTTATCTCGCTGATCGATATCTTGGGCAACGCAAAGCGGTAGCCTTTGGCGCGTTGCTGCTGACCTTTGGTCATTTCCTGATGGCTTTTGAAGGGGAAGGGGCCGGACAGGCTGACCCCGCGATCAATATTTTCTGGCTGGCACTGGCGTTTATCATCGTCGGCTCGGGCTTTTTGAAAGCCAATATCTCGGTCATCGTCGGCCAGCTATATTCGCGGACCGATATTCGCCGCGATCCGGCCTATACGATTTTCTATATGGGCATCAATCTGGGAGCCGCACTCGGCGCGATTATCGCGGGCTGGCTGGGTCAGACATACGGCTGGTCCTACGGCTTTGGCGCGGCCGGCATCGGCATGCTGCTGGGGCTGGTGGTATTTATCTGGGGCAAACCCTTGCTGGTTGGACGCGGAGAAGCGAATGATCCAGCCTTGCTTGAAAGCAAGCTAGGCGGCGTAAAATTCGAATGGCTGCTCTATATTCTCAGCTTTGCAACCGTTGGTCTGGTCTGGGTGCTGATCCAGTATCAGGCACTTGTCGGTTCGCTGCTCGGGATTGCCGGTGCAATATTGGTCTTCTACGTTCTCTATACCGCGGTCGCAAAACTGGCGGCAGAAGATCGTGACCGTATCTTTGCGGCGATGTTCCTGATTTTTGGTTCGATCCTGTTCTGGGCCTTGTTCGAGCAGGCCGGTTCTTCGCTGAACCTGTTTACCGACCGCAGCGTTGATCGGAACATTCTGGGCATCGAAGTCCCGGCATCGGTGTTCCAGTCCATCAATGCGATCTATATTGTATTGCTGGCGCCCGTCTTTGCGCTGCTCTGGACCATGCTCGGTCGCCGTGGACTTGAACCTTCCGCACCGGCAAAATTCGGTCTTGGGTTGATTCAACTTGGTGCGGGCTTTCTGGTGCTGGTCGCCGGTGCATTGGCTGCCGGCACCGGCAATCTTACGCCGGTCCTGTTCATATTCCTCATTTACCTGCTGCATACGACCGGTGAGCTTTGCCTGTCTCCTGTGGGCCTGAGCGCGATGAACCGGCTGGCCCCCAGTCACATGGCAAGCCTGATCATGGGCACCTGGTTCTTTGCATCGGCGACCGGCAATTTCGCGGCTGGGCTGATCGCATCTGCCGTTGGTGCGGAAGGTGCCGGACCGGATCGTGTGCTGGAAGTCTATTCCACCGTTGGCTGGGTGGCTGTCGGTGTCGGAGTTGCGGTGATCGTGATTTCGCCATTGATCAAGAAACTGATGCATCTGGACACGCTGGCTGACGAAAATGTCAGTGACGATCTGGAAGGCCAGTCAGAATTTGGCGAACCGGGCGCCGCGGGTGTCCATCCAACAATCAAGCCATAATAAAGGGGCATGTTATGAAATTTCGGGCTTTGCTGGCGCTGTTGGCTGGCGGATCACTGATGGCCGGATGCGCGGCCACTGCAGCGGATACAAAATCTGCCAGCGCCGCTGCACCGGCCAAAACGAGCAAGTCGTCCAGAACCGCCTTTCCGTCCACCTACAAAGCCTACCCGTCCGTTCCGACCGCGGTTACGGGCGTGACCATCTTCGACGGTGAAGGCGGACGGATCGACAATGGCACGATCTTCATGACGAATGGGAAAATCACCGCCATCGGCGGCGCGGATACGGCGATTCCGGGGGACGCGACGATCGTCAACGGCAGCGGGAAATATGTCACCCCGGGGATTATCGACGTCCACAGCCATCTGGGCGACTATCCCACCCCCAGCGTGTCGGCGCACAGCGACGGCAATGAGGCAACATCACCGGTGACCGCAGAAGTCTGGGCAGAGCATAGCGTCTGGCCACAGGATCCCGGCTTTTCGCGGGCAATGGCCAATGGCGGCATTACCGCGCTGCAAATCCTTCCCGGTTCGGCCAATCTTTTCGGTGGCCGTTCGGTTACCCTGAAAAATGTTCCCGCCCGAACCGTGCAGGCGATGAAATTCCCGGGTGCGCCTTATGGTCTGAAAATGGCCTGCGGAGAAAATCCGAAGCGGGTTTATGGCGGCCGCAATCGCATACCATCGACCCGCATGGGCAGTTTGGCGGTCAACCGGCAAACCTGGATTGATGCGCAGGATTATCGCAGCAAGATGAATGCCGCCAAGCCACCCAAGCGGGACCTTGGCAAGGAAACATTGGCGGGCGTGCTCGATGGTGAAATTTTGGTCCACAATCACTGCTACCGCGCCGATGAGCTGAATCAGATCATCGATATGTCGAAGGAATTCGGTTATAAGGTGACCGCATTTCATCATGCGGTAGAAGCCTATAAGATTGCGGACATTCTCGCTGAAGAAGGTATTTGTTCGGCGGTATGGGCGGACTGGTGGGGTTTCAAGATGGAAGCCTATGACGCCATTCCGGAAAATGCTGCGCTGCTGCAAAAAGCCGGAGCCTGCGTGATCATTCACAGCGATGACGAAAACCAGATCCAGCGGCTCAATCAGGAAGCCGCCAAGGCGCTTGCCGATGGCCGGGCAATGGGTATTGAAATCAGCGACGCGCAGGCGATCCGCTGGATCACGCTCAATCCGGCGAAAGCGATGGGCATTGATGCCATGACCGGCAGCCTGAAGCCCGGCAAGATGGCCGATCTCGTGCTCTGGAACGGCAACCCGCTGAGCGTTTATTCGCGACCCGAGAAAGTCTGGATCGATGGTGCATTGCTATTCGACAGCGGCGACCCCAGCCGTCGACCGGTCAGTGATTTCGAACTTGGTCAGCCCGGTGAAGGAGACGTCAAATGAAGCGTTTTGCCTCGTTTCTAGCCACTGCCGCGGCCCTGATCGCGGCGCCTCTTGCTGCACAGCCTATCGCTATTACCGGTGGCAAGGTCGTGATTGGTGACGGCAGTGCGCCGATTGAAGGCGGTACAGTCGTGATCAACAATGGTCGTGTTGTTGCAGCCGGCACCAATGTCCCGATCCCGTTCGATGCGCAGCGGATCGATGCGACCGGCAAATGGGTCACGCCGGGAATTTTTGCAGGGTTCAGCCGGATTGGCCTCGTCGAGGTCGGTGCGGTTGCCCAGACCAATGACATGAATGCCAGCGGATCGCCATTCTCGGCAGCACTGGATGTTCAATATGCGATCAATCCCTTCGCCTCTCCTGTCGCGGTGAACCGCGCAGCAGGGATCACGCGGGCGGTTGTCTCGCCGAGTACGTCCGGTTCGATTTTTGGTGGCTATGGCGCGGTTATCGATCTCGGTCAGGATGAAAATCCGATTAGCAAGGCGCGCGCCTTCCAGTTTGTCGAACTGGGCGAAACCGGCCACAGCCGGGCAGGGGGCAGCCGCGGCGCTTCCCATATCCATTTCCGGGCTTTGCTCAACGAGGCGCGCACCTATGCGCGCAATCCGGCCGCGTTCGACAGCGATTTGCTCAAGGCATCGGATGCCAAGGCGCTGTTACCGGTGATCAACGGCAGCACGAAATTGCTCGTCCATGTCGAAGGCGCCAATGACATTTTGAAGGTTCTCGATCTACGCAAGGACTTTCCGGCGCTGAAGCTGGTCCTGGTCGGTGCGAATGAAGGCTGGCGCGTGGCCGATCATATTGCCGCAGCAAAGGTGCCGGTGCTGGCATCTGCGCTCAGCGATCTGCCTTATGGCTTTGAAGACCTGTCGGCGACCCAGTCGAATATTGGCCGGATGAAAGATGCCGGCGTCAAGGTGGCGATTGGGATGATCAACGACAATGATGCCCATCAGTTGCGCTATTCGGTGCAATATGCCGGAAACCTTGTGGCATTGAACAAAGTGCCACGCGCTACCGGCCTGACCTGGGATGAAGCATTTGCCGCGATTAGTTCCGTGCCCGCCGACATCATGGACATGGGCGGACAACTCGGATCGCTGAAGGCTGGTCGTCAGGCTGACGTGGTGATCTGGACCGGCGATCCGCTGGAGCTTTCGACCCAGGTGGAGAAGGTGATTATCGACGGCGTCGACCAGTCGCTGAGCAATCGCCAGATGCGGCTCAGGGATCGGTATCGCAATCCTACGCCGGGCGCTCTGCCAAAGGCTTATGATCGCTAGCCGCTAGAGGCGCACCATCGACATCATTCGGTCGCCATAGCGCAGTCCCGCAGTGCCCCCGATGGGCGCTGCGGCTTCCAGCTCGTCGAGATCGGCTGTGGTCAGTTCAATGTCTACGGCCGCCATGCTGTCTTCCAGCGTCGCCCGCCTTTTGGAACCGGGAATGGGCACGATGAAATCACCCTGTGCCAACAGCCAGGCAAGCGCAATTTGTGCCGGCGAGCAATGATGCCGCTCGGCAACCGTTTTGACCACGTCGACCAGCTTCATGTTGAGAGCGAAATTCTCTTCCGAATAGCGGGGATCATTGCGGCGATAGTCATCTTCCGGCAGATCGTCGCGGCTGCTGATCTGGCCGGTCAGGAATCCGCGGCCCAGCGGACTGTAGGGCACGAAGCCGATGCCAAGATCCTGGCAGACCGGTAGAATCTCTTCCTCGATGCCGCGCTCCCACAGGGAATATTCCGACTGCAAGGCGGCAATCGGATGGGTGGCATGCGCCTTTTTCAGTGTTTCGGCTCCGGCTTCCGACAGGCCCAGATAACGAACCTTGCCCTCCGCAACGAGATCCGCCATCGCCCCGACCGTCTCCTCGATCGGGACATCGGGATCGACGCGGTGCTGGTAGAAAAGGTCAATCGTGTCGATGCCGAGACGCTGCAAGGATCCTTCGCAGGCCCGGCGGACGTTGGCCGGACTGGAATCGACGCCGTTCACTTTCCCGTCGTTGAGAGCGAAGCCGAACTTGGTCGCAATGACGAGACGATCGCGCCGTCCGCGGATTGCCCTACCGAGCAATTCTTCGTTAATCAGCGGACCATAGACTTCGGCGGTATCGAAAAAAGTCACGCCCAGTTCGATCGCACGGTCGATGGTCGCGAGGCTCTCAGCCATGCTGGCTTCGCCATACATGCCCTTGCCAATTCCCGCCATCGGCATGCAGCCAAGGCCCAGCGCCGACACTTCCAGTTCGCTGCCCAGTTTGCGATATTTCATGCCATATCTCCTTCGCTTCTGGCGATTGTTGCCGTCACGGCCATATCCGCGCTGACATTGGCAACGGTCCGCATGATATCAGGAAAGGTCTCGATTGCCAAAAGCAGGACTAGCGGTTCGATCGGGATGCCCATGGCGATGCAGATCGGTGCAATCGAGGTTATGAAACTGATCGAGCCGGGCAGGCTGACTGCGCCCATGGTGGTAATCGCTGCCACCACCACGCCGATCGCCAATATGCCGATGGACAATTCGATCCCCATCAGATGGGCCACGTAAATGGCAACCGCGAGGTTCATGCAGGGACCGGTTGCGCGGAACAGGGCGACCGCGATCGGCAGGACAACATCAGCCGAACGGTCACCGACACCCATGGCTTTGACCCCGTTGACCATCGCCGGCAGGGAAGCGAGCGAGCTTTGCGTCGAAATCGCTACCGCCTGAGCCCTTGCGGATGCCTTGAAAAATGCAATCGGTCCCCGCTTGCCGCCGATATAGGTCAGGACATAGCTGAAAATCCAGACCACGGCGCCGACGCTGCTGACGATCAGGACATAGTGTAGCAGGGCGCCAAATGCCGCTAGCCCTGCATTCGCGCCAACGCCGAGTGCGAGAGCAAAAACGCCCAGCGGCGCCAGTACCAGAACCCATTGGATCAGGATAAGCAGTGCATTGGCAACCGCGTTGAAGAACTGGTCGAGCATCAATCTTTGTGCGTCGGGCAAACGGGTGATCGCGAAGGCAAATGCGAGGGCGAAAACCATCAGCGGCAACACCGCATCTTCGGCGGCGGAGGCGATGGCATTGGTCGGAATAAGCGCGCGGAGAAATTCGCTGAACGGCGGCACCTCGCCCGGTGCCGCTGCGCTTCCCAGTGCAGAGCGCAGAGCCGCCGCTGCGTCACCGTTGAGCGGGAAGAGTTCGAGCAAGGCGGGCGTCACCAAAGCGGCCATGGCCGAGGAACACCAGAGGATGAAAATCATGAACAATATGGCGCGAGCGGTCATCCGTCCGGCACGGGCCATGGACGCTGCCTTGCCGATACCGACGATCAGCAGGGTGAAGACAAGCGGAATGACGGTCATGCGCAAGGCGTTGAGCCACATATTGCCGATCACATCCGCGGCTTCGACGAGCAACGCGTTTCTGGTGCCGGCAAATAGCCCGACCAATATGCCGAGAACCAGAGCAAGCAATATGATTAGTGCCTTTTTCAATATTATAGCCCCCTGGCATGTTCGAATGGATCATCAACCATGGCGGCCCGCGTCTGGCAAGGGATGATTATATGTAAATTTCGGAATTGAATTCATTCCTGCTTGGTTTCCGTTGGTTCGATGGTCTAGAGACGTGGCCAACGGGGCCTGACCATTTTGGGATGAAAGTGGATATGACAAAAAAATTTTTCGGTACCGACGGCATCCGGGGCCTGACCAACAAGCACCCGATGACCGCGGAAATCGCGATGAAAGTCGGTCAGGCCGCCGGACGGCATTTTCTGCGGGGTGACCATAAGCACCGGGTTGTGATCGGCAAGGATACCAGGCTTTCGGGCTATATGATGGAAAATGCGCTGGTTGCCGGTTTCACCAGCGTCGGCATGGATGTCGTACAGGTTGGTCCGATGCCTACCCCTGCGGTGGCCCTGCTCACCCGGTCGATGCGCGCCGATCTCGGGGTGATGATATCCGCCAGCCACAACCCCTATCAGGACAATGGGATAAAATTGTTCGGCCCCGACGGGTTCAAGCTGTCAGATGAAGACGAGTTGAAGATCGAGGCCTATCTGGAAGAAGAGACCATATTGGCACCTGCGGCAGATATTGGCCGTGCAAAGCGGTTTGAAGACGCGCGCGGCCGTTATATCCATGCGGTCAAAATGTCCCTGCCGGATCATATCCGGCTCGATGGTCTGAAGATCGTCTGCGATTGCGCCAATGGCGCGGCCTATCAGGTCGCACCCTCTGCATTCTGGGAATTGGGTGCCGAAGTTGTCACCTTGGGGATCAATCCCAACGGATTGAATATCAATGACAAATGCGGTTCGACCGACCTTGCGATATTGCAGGAAACGGTGGTTGCTTCCGGTGCCCATATCGGTATCGCTCTCGACGG
>CAJQNR010000177.1 GCA_905479715.1 uncultured Sphingorhabdus sp. | reverse complement strand
ATGCCGCTCCACTTGCCATTCTGGCTGTTGATCAGGCTGTCGGCGTTATTCTTGAAATCTTGATAGGACATAATGTTCTTCCTTCACCGGGGAGGGGTTGAATGTGATACGCTGTCAAAATATTTTCAGCTTCTGGAAGATATTTTGGCGGAGTTATGGGAAGTTTACGAGACAAAAATGTCAATTTTCGTGTCAGACTGTCGGGGAATGAGAGGTTTTTTATGTTAAGGTGTAAATAAAATTACAACTTAAAATTTGGGTCCAGGAGCATCGTCTATGTAATTTTCGCCTAATGCTCGGTATTTTTGTTTGGCTGGATGATGGTATTTTCGTGCGTCTGAAGGTGGCCCGCATTGGATCATGGCGGCAAAGAGATTGTTGAGACGAGTGATGGAATCATGAGTTATGTTGAAGTCTTCCAATCTGGATTAATACCTGAGATCGTCGCAAGTTCTATATAGAGTTTGTTTCCACAAACCACATATCTTCCGGCAGCTTGCGCAAGTGTAACGTAGCCATCATTATCAGCCGTTAGTGTAGCGATTTTTTCAAGTTCTGCGATAAGACCGAGTGCTTTTTCAAAATGCATCGCTAAATCTTCAGATAGGTTACCGTCGTCTGCGGCTTCAAATCTGTCAGTGCGGAATAGGATTTGGCTTGATGCCTTTTTCTTCCATTTAATTTGGGTGCTGCGGTTACCGTTTCTGGCGCTTTCTGCGAGCAATAGCCGGCCTCTCAATGTGTTCGCCAATCCACGCGCCCTTTGTCTTAAGCGGGATTCAGACTTGCTTCGGAAAACTCTCTGGAGCCGCTGGGCAAGTATCAATATAATTGTGGATGTGCTTAGCGCAACAAACGCCACCAGCCAAAGTGGTTGATCCGCAATCCAAGTAAATGCAGCAATCACTGCACCTCCCCCGATTGACCAAAGCCAAATAGCATTCCCAATATGGCTTGAGAACCGCCATAACTGTCGGATTGGTTTAGGTAACCACATCGCTTGCGAACCCCCTCTTGCTCATTTTACATATGGAAGCACATAACGCAAAAGGATAAGGCTGGACCCGCTTCAAGATAGCTTTCGATGGTGCACGTGCCTGGAGAGGTCCTGAGACGAAGGCCACCGCACGTAAACGAGTTTAGGAAGACAAATAGGGGGCTTTCCTACATATAACCAAATAGGTTATCTCGTGGCCTATGACAGACAGAAACTCCCCCCAAGCCGCATCCCCCTCGACCAACCTCGACGCCCACGTCCACGACCCGGCCGCCTATGACTGGGTACCGGTGCTGCGCAAGCGCCGCAAGGATGGCTGGACGCCCGAACGGCAGCGCGCCTTTATCGGGGCGCTGGCGGATTGCGGCGTGGTGGTGGAGGCGGCGCGCAGCGTCGGGATGTCGGACAGGGCCGCCTATACGCTTCGCCGGGCACCGGGCGCGGAGGGATTTGCGGCGGCCTGGGATGCGGCGCTGGCGGCGGCGTCGCGGCGGCTGATCGATATTGCGTTCGACCGGGCGATCAACGGCGTCGATGATGTGATCATCGATAAGGAGGGCAATCACATCTATACCAAGCGCAAATATAACGACCGGTTGCTGATGTTCCTGATCCGCGCCCATGCGCCGGACCGCTATCGCCATGGCAATCGTGATGGTCGCGGGGCGGGGGAAGGGCAGCAGACCGTGCCCGCGCAACCGCCGGTGGCCGAGGCGCTGAAACTGCTCGGCCCCGAGCCGCCCGCCGCACCGGAGAAATTGCTTTCTCCCGAAGCGCTGGATGACGCGCTGGAAATTGCCGATATCATGGACGGCAAATTGCCCCATTGGCAGCGTCAGGAGCGGACCGGTGATGAATCCGAGGCTGTTGACGAGACGCAATTCACAAGACTTACCGCAAGCAAGCTGCAAATATCTGATAATGATGATGAAAGTGGATCCGATCCGTGATGGTCATCGCCGTCGGCAAACCCGTTCTTGGCCTGAACTTTGACGAACTTTGGGCCAACTCGTCGCGCCGCTACGGCAGATTGAGCAAAATCCGGAATGCGGCAACCGTCTCGTCGAAATCGCTGTGTTTCGAACGAAACTGGGTGACCGATGCGATGCCATTCATGACGAAGCCCATCAGCAGTTCGCCGGCGACGTTGACGTTCATTTCGTCGGGGAGCTCGCCCGCCATGACCGCATCGCGCAATATTCGCTGGAATATCCTGATGACACCCAGCCTGGCTTCGAGCAGCGGATGATAGCTATCCGGGGCGCGGAGAAGCTGGGTTTGCGCGGCATTGCCGATGCCATGGAAAAACCCGTCAGACCGGTAAATTCCTGCCGCGGCGACAAGAATGGCGTTCAGCCGCTCGTGCCAATGGCCATCAATGTCTGCCGCCTTGTCGAATATGGCGGCGATATGATCATATACTTCGACCACTGCGGCAATGAACAGGGCGTCTTTCGATCCGAAATGATTATAGACAGCCGCCGCCGTCATTCCCGATGCTTCGGCGACATCGGAAAGCTTTACAGATTCAAAGCCGTGACGGGCAAAAAGCTGGGAGGCATTGGCAATCAGTCTCGCGCGGCTTTCCTCGCCGGAGCGTCCTTCCGGTCTGCCGCGCTGGCGTTTTGTGCTGGCGCCGGTGGCGTTCATCGCTTTTCAAAGCCGAGATGCATTTCGGCAATGGGCAGGAAAGCAAGGCTGGGTTCGTGGACCGGATCGGCCATCGGCTTTGCCAGTGTGATATTCTTCATCCGCCGGGTTATATCGCCAATCGCCGTGGTCATCTCCCGCCGGGCGAGCATTGCGCCGACGCAGAAATGGCCGCCGGAACCGAACGCGAGATGGGCGCCGCCGTTGCTCCGCTCCATGTCGAATTTGTGCGGACATTCAAATTTGTCCGCATCCCGGTTTGCCGCACCGAAGCGCACGATCACGAAGGATCCCTTGGGAATCATGGTGCCATCCAGTTCGACATCCTGTCGGGTGACTCGAAACAGACCCTGTACCGGACTTTCCCAACGCAGCGATTCCTCGACGAATCGCTTGATTTTCTGCGGATTCTCAAACAGCATTTCCTGCAATTCGGGCTGTCGGGCGAGAAGCCAGACGGCATGGGCGACGGCGCTTTGCGTCGTTTCAAATCCTCCTGTGATCAGTTGATGCATCAGGTTCTGCAATTCGTGCGTGGTCAGCGGTTCCATATCGTCACCATGGGCATGAACCAGCGCGGAAATCAGGTCGTCCTGCGGATGGGCCCGCCGTTGCTCGAACATGTCGGCAAGAAAATGCTGTGCCTCCAGTTCGATGGCTGCAGTGGCTCGCAATTGCTCTTCGTCGAGTATCTTCGTCGCCATGGCAAGCATGGCATCGCCCCATTTCTTGAATGTCCGGATTTCCGACCGGTCAAGGCCAAGCTGTTCGGCGATGATTATACCGGGGAATGGCATGGCATATTCGGAGATGAATTCGCAGCTTCCGCGATTAATAAACGCATCAATCAGCTCGTCGGACACATTATCGACGAAAGGCGTCAGGGTCTTTACGCGGGACGCGGTGAACACCCGATCGAGCAATTTGCGATAGCGCAGATGTTCAGGGGGGTCGGTGCGTTGCAGCGTCTGGACATGGCCCCAGCCTTTTTCTTCCAGAATGGATTGATATTGAACATGATTGTCGCCTTGCAAACTCTTGTCGGCGGCAAGATTGGTGTCGTTCGAGAATATCTCCGGATGCGTAAGGACGAAGCGCAGGCTTTCATATTTTATGACCATATACATGCCGGTTTCCGGCATCTGATACACGGGTTGTTCGCGGTGCAGCAGTTCGTAAAAGGCATAAGGATCGCTCTGCACCCGGTTGTCGAGCAGGCTATAGTCTTCAATCGCCTTGGTTTCGGTTGCCGTTGCCATTTCACTCTCCTCGCTTTTCGTCCTTATGACCGGACTTGTCCGCCTAATATAAATCGCAATTCATATAGCGCGAACTGGCAAAGCTGTTAGCGGACGATGAGGGCGTGTTGGATCTTGGAAGAAAGAGGTTGTAAATATATGGAATTAAAAGAATAAATTTCGCTTATGCGTGATCAACGTCGTTGTCGGAAAACCCGTTCTTGGCCTGAACTTTGACGAACTTTGGGCTATCACATGGCCGTGTTCGGCCGATCATAGCGAAGCATTAAAAGCGGTTTTTCCGCCCACTTTTGCTGTTCCGAGCTCAGGCCGAACGGAGATGTTCGCTGTCCCGGACCTTGCGCCGGAATGGCCAGTCTGTCACCCCGCCAGCAATCAGCGCCCACCAGATAAATATCGGCTGAAAGGCGAGGCGCGGCCCATGGTAGAGCCAGCTCGCGGTCGCACCCCCGATGGCGATATTGTTGATCGCGTGGTTGATATTCGCGGGATAGACGCACAGCGCATAGAGCGCGAGGCCGATACCCGCAGCATAGCGCAGGCCGGGAACCAGACGGGGCGGAATCATCAGGCCGACCGCACCTGCGATTTCCGCGACTCCGGTGAGCAGGATGACCGTTTCGGGAAAGGGCACCCAGTCCGGCGTGATGGCCAGAAAGCCACCGGGCGATCGGATATGCGCGATGCCCGCGACCAGATAGATGATCGCCAGCAGCCACCGAAAGGCGATCCGGGTACGGCTGTCTTTTGCTGTCATCGGCCGCTTCTCATGCGGGCGACAACGGTGACGAAAAAGGCGGTCGACCAGCCGAGCAGAACGACGCCGTTCAGCCCTTCGATTGCCGCGACCATGCGCCAGGACTGGGAGATGCTATCGTCATCATATCCGGTGGTCGCATAGGTGATGGTCGAGAAATAGATCGCCTCGCCCAGATTTGGTAGCGCGTCGAGCAGGAGAAAGACAAAGGCATAGGTCCAGATCTCGATACCGTGGAGCACGAACAGGCCGAGGACCAGCACCAGCGTGACGCCGACGCCGTGCAGCGACATCGGGTGAATATGCTCCTCCGCTTCTTCCCGTGCCTCGATGCGCAGAAAGCGGCCGAGGGCGAATACACCGGCGCCATGGATGACGACGGTGAGCAGGACCATGCCCGTGGCGACTGCGAGCTGGGCAATCATCGGGGGTTACTCGCCCCAGGGCGGGGGCGGGGGTGTGACCGGCTTGGAGAGATCAAATTCAACCCGGAAATAGCGACCGTCGGCGCTTTCGGGGCGGCGCAGTTCATAGGCAAAGAGCGCATCGGTCTGGCCCGGCGGACTGATTTCGACGGCCCAGACATTGGTCACCGACTGATCGAGACCATTGGCACGGAACGATTCTTTCGATTCGGCATCGACCGGGAATTCCTGCCGGTCCGCGGTGCCTTCGTCAGCCGTGTCGCCGCCATAGTTGGTGACAGCGTCGAGGCTGCCGTCCTGATGGCGGTGGCGGTGCTTCAGGCGCAGGCCTTCACCGGTGCGGGAGAGGAACCAGGTGCGCGACCGGTCCCATGTGTCCGGTCCTTCCGCGATATGGAACGGGATCTGGATCTCGTTCTGATCGCAGGCGGCGGCATGCATGATCATCGGCTTGCCGGCCATGGCCGCATCGGCTTCCTGTTCGGACACCAATATTCCGGCATAGGCCTTGCCGCAGAGCAGACTCAGCCGTTCGAAAAACACATCCTGAGGGGATGGTTCCGGTGGACTGTCCGGCGCGGAATCGCAGGAAATCAACGGGACGCAGAGCAAAAGCGCAGCGGAGCAGCTCAAGATGAATTTGGTCATGACCGTCATTGCTACACAGTTTTCGTGCAGCGTGAAACAACGGAAATACAACTTATTGCATATTAAGAAATAGGGTGCTATAGGCCTAAGGGCTGATAAATCGCGTTACGACGAAATCATGGTTTCGCAACCCCTAAGGTCGCATACTCTTTTTCCCATTTCTCGAAGTTGGCCAATCCCGTCCGGTTCTGCATTTTGCTAGATCGGGCATAATTAAGTTATGAATAGGAATAAGACTATGCCTACAGGCACCGTAAAATTTTTCAACACCGACAAGGGCTATGGTTTCATTGCTCCTGAAGATGGTGGCGATGACAGCTTCGTGCACATCACGGCTGTTCAGGCTGCAGGCATGCAGACTCTCGAAAAAGAGCAACGCCTCACCTATGATGTTGAAACCGGAAATAATGGCAAGAAAGCCGCTGTAAATCTGCAGCAGGCATAAGCCAACAAACCGAATTCGAGGGGCGGGAGTGCATTGGCATTCCCGCCCTTTTCTGTGTCCGGCCTGCGCGCTGCCGCTAGCCCCAGTCGAACGACAGGCCGCCGCGATTATATAATTCGGCAAGCAGCGACACGGCCCCATCCGATTTGATCCGGTCGGCATCGACGACAATCTGGTTCTGGGCGCAAAGCAGTTCCGCCAGCGCGATCCTCTCGCCCTCGCACGGAAAACAGTCGCCGTCGACAAACAGCAACAGCCTGTCATCGCTTTCGCGGATGAACGAGAAACGGCTCGCGGGATTGCGGAGCAATGGATGTCCGGCGGTTAGCAATTCACGCAAATGTCCGATTTCGATCGGTTCCTCCGGTCGCCAGTCGGTTTCGGGATATCGCGGCGTGCTGCTAAATTGACCGAACCATCGCGCGAATTCATCGCGATCGGCCAGCTTTTCGGTGACCATGGCATGGAGGCGGTCGATGGCATTGGCGGATATTTCGCCAGGATTGGACTGGGCTGCCAGATCGGGATCGCAGTAGCGATCGTCATCGGTCATGTGTGGCAACAGGTCGTCGCACCAGCTCCCGATCAGTTCCTTGCGTGACGGTGAACGGCAGCCGATGCTATAGGTCATGCAATCCGTGCCGACCGCGACCCCATTATGCGCAATTCCCGGCGGGATGTAGAGCATATCCCCGGGGTTCAAAACCCACTCGTCGACGATCTCAAAATCGGCAAGCAGAAGCAAGTCGTCGTGCGAGCGGAGCGGGGTCTGATCGTTGCACATCCCGCCGACTTGCCAACGGCGCTGGCCGAGACCCTGGACCAAAAAAACATCATAATGGTCAAAATGCGGGCCCACTCCTCCAGCATCGCTGGCATAGCTGACCATGACATCGTCGATCCGCCAGTTGGGAATGAACCGAAACGGCTCGATCAGCGTAGCAACATCGGGAACATGTTGGTCGACTGCCTGGACCAGCAGCGTCCAGGGAGATTTGTCCAGTTCACCAAAACGGGTCTCGGGCAGGGGACCCTGCTCGGCGTTCCAGTCGTCGCTGGTTTGTGTGATCAGACGGGATTCGACATGATCTTCACAGGCGAGGCCGGCGAGTTCGTCCGGCGAAAGGGGATTGTGCCATTTCTTCCATGGGTTTCTGATCAGCAGAGGTTTTTTTTGCCAATGATCGCGCAGGAAGTCAGCACTGTTGAAATTGTTGAATTGCATTGCGGCACGCTACACAATTTCGATTGATAACGACAATGATTACATTGCTTTCATCGTTGTTCCGTTGCCGATTCCGTTTGCCGCTGGCAAAGAGGGGATATGGCCAAGCTGATCCTCTTCAACAAACCTTATGGCGTGCTCTCGCAGTTCACCGATCGCGGCACTGCAAGCGCGCGGGCAACGCTTTCGGATCATATTGATGTGCCTGGCGTCTACCCGGCGGGTCGGCTGGACCGGGACAGCGAAGGGCTGATGCTGCTGACCGGAGACGGCAAATTGCAGGCCCGGATTGCTGATCCCAAATATAAGACCCCGAAAGCCTATCTGGTGCAGGTCGAGGGGGATATTGGTGAAGAGAACCTGTCCCGGCTGCGGCAGGGCGTTGTGTTGAAGGACGGCATGACCAGGCCTGCCGAAGCAGAGCGCATCGACGAACCTGATTTGTGGCCGCGTGATCCGCCGATCCGCGTGCGCAAAAATGTACCGGACTGCTGGCTCCGGCTCGTTATAAGCGAAGGCCGGAACCGGCAGGTGCGCAGGATGACGGCGGCGTTAGGTCATCCGACATTGCGGCTGATACGCTGGAGCATTGGTGACTGGTCGCTCGAGGGTTTGCAACCCGGAGAATGGCGGGCGGATGTTTGATGTCGCTTTCCCGCGGACACTGCGCAATCGCACATGAATCGCGACGCCAGAGGGCAGGGGTCAGCGGTTGGTATACGGCAAGCTCCAGTCTATCGGTGCGAGCCCGTTCTTTTCCAGAAACGCATTGGTTTTGCTGAAATGCCGGCATCCGAAAAAACCGTTATAGGCCGAAAGGGGTGAAGGGTGAGGAGCCTTCAGTACCAGATGGTGGCCTCCCTGTTCTATGCTTTGCACAAAGGCTGCCTTTTTCTGGGCATAGCTGCCCCATAGCAGAAAGACGACCGGCTCCGGCTTCGCTGCAATAAGGCGGACGATCGCGTCGGTAAACTGCTCCCATCCCTTGCCCCGATGGGATGCGGCATTGGCCATTTCCACGGTCAGCACGCTGTTGAGCAGCAGCACCCCCTGTTCCGCCCAATGTTCGAGAAAACCATGGGGCGGTCGCGCCAGGCCGAGATCGCTCTCCATCTCCTTGTAGATATTGACCAGCGATGGCGGTGGCCGGACACCGGGTTGGACGCTGAAACACAGGCCATGGGCTTGTCCCGGTCCGTGGTAGGGATCCTGCCCCAATATCACCACACGCACCCGGTCGAGTGGAGTCAGATCAAGCGCACGGAAATATTCTTCGCTTTTGGGGTAAATCTGTTTGCCTGCGGCTTTCTCTTGCAGCAGGAAATTGCGCAAGGCGATCATATGGTCGCTGGCAAATTCCCCGGCGAGGGGTGTTTTCCAGCTTTCATGCAGTTTCACGCGGCCATTCATGGCCCGATGATAGCAAGGCAATATTGATAGGCAAAGCTCGATCGCCGCTGCTTGCCAGTTTCGCTTAGGAGGATTACCATATCATCCAAGCGCCGCCACGGTGGCCCAGCGCAGAAGGAAAAATATCTTCCCATGACCGACAGCAATATTCCCGTCATTACCGCAACCGGCCTGTTTACGC
The DNA here is from genome assembly GCA_905479715.1 of uncultured Sphingorhabdus sp. Classification (GTDB taxonomy): domain Bacteria; phylum Pseudomonadota; class Alphaproteobacteria; order Sphingomonadales; family Sphingomonadaceae; genus Parasphingorhabdus. The sequence goes on along the minus strand of CAJQNR010000177.1, from coordinate 9,396 downwards.
CGGAGGACAGCATCAGCAATGAAGAACTGGTCGCCAGCTTCAATGCTTATGTTGATCTCACCAATAGAGAAAAAGCGGAGGCTATTGCGGCGGGAGAGATGGAAGAACTGCAGCATAGTTCGGTAGAGTTTATCGAGAAGGCATCCGGGATAAAATCCCGTTTTGTGCTCTCCAAACAACCGATACTTGACCCGGAAGTGATGTGTCCGCGATTGCCCGAACGTCCGAATGAGGAGATTTCCGTTCTTGCCGAAATCGGCGTGAAAGCAGCGCTTCAGGCGCTTGAACGGGCAGGGCGCAAGCCCGAAGATGTCGACGCTGTGTTGTGCGCCTGTTCCAATATGCAGCGTGCCTACCCGGCTATTGCAGTAGAAATTCAGGATGCACTGGGGATGGAAGAGGGCTTCGGTTTCGATATGAATGTCGCCTGTTCTTCCGCGACTTTCGGTATTCAGACCGCCGCTGACTATATCCGCTCGGGCAGCGCCAGATCGGTGCTGGTGATCAATCCGGAAGTCTGTTCCGGACATCTTAACTGGCGCGATCGGGATAGCCATTTCATCTTTGGTGATGTGGCAACGGCTATTCTGATAGAGGCGAAAGATATCGCGCCGGCGCAGCATTGGGAAATCGTCGGTACGAAACTCAAGACCCGGTTTTCCAACAATATCCGTAATAATTTCGGTTTCCTCAACCGAAGCCACCCGGAAAGCCGCGACGACAAGGACAAGCTCTTTATCCAGGAAGGACGCAAGGTGTTCAAGGAAGTGGTCCCGATGGTCGCGAATATGATCAAGGAACAGATCGAGCGGCTCGGCCTCGAAGCGAGTGCGTTGCGCCGCCTCTGGCTGCACCAGGCCAATGCCGGAATGAACCGGCTGATCGCCCAGCGGGTGCTGGGGCATGAAGCGAGTGATGATGAAAGCCCGACCGTACTCGACACCTATGCGAATACATCCTCCGCGGGGTCGATCATTGCTTTTCACAAGCACAGCAAAGATCTTGCCGACGGTGATATCGGCCTGATCTGCTCGTTCGGTGCAGGCTATTCGGCAGGGACAGTTTTTGTGCGCAAGGTTGCATGATCAGGGAGAATGGAAATGACAATGACAGGACAGTGCCTATGCGGTGCCGTTAGCTACAAGATCGAAGGTGACATGCAGATGTGCGGCGTCTGTCATTGCAAAAACTGTCAGAGGCAGGCCGGTAGTTCCTATTCCGTGCTATTCGGCGTGACGGATGATCAGATCGAGATCAGCGGAGCGCTGACCACCTATGGCGATCACGCCGATAGCGGCAATGTCGTGCATCGCCATTTCTGCGGTATTTGCGGTTCGCCGGTAAAAACGTCGATTCCGACCCAGCCGGGCATGACCTATATCAAGGCGGGAACGCTCGATGATACCAGCATGCTCGATCCGCAGATACATTTCTGGACCGGCAGCAAGCAGCGCTGGGTTGAGATAGACAAGAATGTTCCGCAAATCGAAGGTAATCCGGGTTGATCCTGTCCAAGAAAATAACGGCAGCGGTTATGACTTTCGCCATGCTCGCGGGCTGTGTCAATTCAGTCGGGCAGGGCCCCGCCGCCGAGCTTGAAACGGACCTGCAACCGGCATCGATTATCCTGCGGGCGGATGGAGTCGCGCAGGGCGAGCGCCTGACCTTTCCTTTCGGCAGCGGCAAACCGGAAGTTGTCGCCATGCTCAAACTTTTCGGTCCGGTCGAGCAGAACCGGAACGAGGAATGCGGCGCCGGACCGATGAACTTCCTGTCCTCTTCAGCGACAGGTCTGACGCTCAATTTCCAGCAAAGCGAACTGGTGGGCTGGTTTTTCAATGGAGACGGCAAATCGGCGCGCACCGCGCAAGATATCACCGTCGGTTCAACCCGCGCCGCCCTCGAACGGGCAATGGAAATCGAACTCCAAGCCGATAGCACGCTCGGTGTCGAGTTTTTCTCCGATTTCGGCAGCGATGGATTTATCGGTGGTTTCCTGAGCGATGAAGAAGAAGGCGCGACGGTTGAAAGCCTTTACGCAGGGACGAACTGTTTTTTCCGCTGACCAGTTGTGAATATGGATTGGGGGATGGAAACCAGCAGTATGACGGGATGCTGCTCTCCATTCCGGAAGCGAAAACGGTGCCGGACGAAAGGGCTATATTCTTACTCGCCGCGAAAGTTCAACTCCAGAAGCACCCCGTTCGGTTCGGTGAAAAACAGCTGCTTGAGGTGGATTGAAGCGATGTCATTCAGCCGATAGTCGATCCCGTTGGACTCCAGGCGTGCGATGAAGGCCTTATGGTCGCTACAGTCCAGTGCGACATGGTGAATCGCGCCGGTCATCGGCCCGGATCGTGTTTCTCGCTGAAATACCTGCTGCATGTTGTTCGAATTGATATGAAAAATCGCACGGCCGTTGTCGTCATACAGCCACTGAACATGTTCCGGTGGCAGCGGTTCCGGTCCGTCGCGAACATCCAGATCAAATAATTCGGAGAAAAATCGCGTTGTCCCGGCGAGATCATCGGTGATGATATTCACATGGTCGAGCGCGTTGAGTTTCATATCAGCTCTTCAAACTGCGGCCGCGTTCAATGACCGCCAGCCGCCGCTGTTCGACATCTTCCGCTGATACATTGTCATTCCATGCGTCGGTCGTGCGCTTCTCCAGCGCCATGGCGTCTGCAAAATTGCGGTCATAGCCGTCGAAGATAAGCTTTTTGTACGCCTTGAGAAATTCGGGATCAATGCTCGCCATATCATCGGCCAGTGCACGGGCCATCGGCATAAGGTCTTCGGGTTCATAAACATGGTTGACCAGACCCCAGTCACATGCGGTCCGGGCATCCAGAAACTGACCGGTAAAGCTGAGTTCGCAGGCGCGCGACAGGCCGACAATGCGGGACAGCTTTTGCGACAGACCCCAGCCGGGAATGATGCCCACTCGGGCATGGGTATCGGCGAAACGCGCGTTGGTCGACGCAATGCGGACATCACAGGCGAGCGCCAGTTCAAAGCCGCCGGTAATTGCGACACCATTGATTGCCCCGATTACCGGGATCTCAAGCGATTCCAGTGCCCGACACGGATTGCGCGCGGGGTTCTGGTCGGTTGCGGCGCCAAGGCCCTGTTCGCCAAGTTCCTTGAGATCGAGACCGGCGGTAAAGGCGCGTTCACCGGCGCCGGTAACGATTGCCGCGCGGATGTTCCTATCCGCGGCAATTTCCTGACAGGCATCAAATAGCTCGCCGCGCAGATCGTGGGACAACGCGTTCATCGCTTCTGGACGATCGAGAGTGATGGTTGCGACTCCATCGGATTTTTCGAGTAGAACCAGAGCCATCAGTCATCCTCTCCTGCAGCGTATTTTTCGGCAATTTGTGCGCCCATCGCGCTGGTCATTGCAAAACACTGTTCGGGATCGCTTTGCCGCAATTTTGCGATTAGCATTTCCGGTCCGTCGGCGATAATCACTTCGGGAAGCTGATTGGCCACGGCTTCCAATATTTGCCGTGCGCATTCGGCCGGCTCCATGCCATTGTCGATCTGGGCATCCGATTTTCCGCGACGCTCGCCTTCTTTGGTTAGCGCGTTGCGTGAAACGTCGGTGCGGATTGAGCCGGGCAATATATTGGTGACGTGAATATCATGCAGCTTCTCGGTCTCGGCGCGTAGCGCGTCCATATAGCCGATAAGGCCATGCTTGGCGGCGCAATAAGCGGTGCGCAACGGGACCCCGACCCGGCCGGCAACCGAACTGATCCCGACAATATGGCCGCCACCGGCTTCGATCATATGTGGCAGCAACAATTGGGTCAGCCAGATCGGGGCGAGCAGATCGACATTGATGATCTTGCTATGCACATCGGGATGGGTGTCGCGCGCCAGACTGCGCTGGCTGATCCCGGCGTTGTTGATCAATATATCGATCTTGCCCTTCCACTCTCGGGCCTCTTCGACTTTTGCGGGCAGGGCATCATAGTCGGTGGCTTCAAAGGGCAGGATCAAACTTTCGGTTTGTAGTCCGGCAGCGACTTTCTCGAGCGCTTCCGTCCGGCGGCCCGACAGGATGATATGCGCGCCTTCTGCAGCAAAGGCTTTTGCCAAGGCTGCACCAATGCCGGAGGACGCGCCAGTGATCCAGACTATCTTGTCGGTAAAACTCATCGCGCTATCTCCGGTTGATTTTTTTGCTATTAATCGGGCTTAAGCGTTTTTGCTCACCTTTGGTGCATCGTCGCCGAGATCTTCGAACCAGGCTTCAACCTCGCCGTTGAGCTTGATCAGCAGGGGATTGCCCTTGCGATCCATGGTCTTGCCTGCCTGAACTTTTACCCAACCTTCGGAAACGCAATATTCCTCGATATTATGCTTGCGCACTCCGCGGAAATTAATGCCGATGCCACGCGACAGCAAGTCGCCGCCATAAAATTTGCTGCGCGGGTTGATCGCCAGATGATCGGGCGGAATGTCCGGGCCGGAAGCTGCGCTATTGGCCTGATCGGGTTGCTTGTCTTCGGTCATGTTGGTTCGTTGCTCCAGTCTGTTTGCAGCGCTTTGCCACAAGCAGCCTGATAATCAAGTGAGGAACGCGACTATAATCGTCAGAAACTAGCTAAAAGTTTCTCCGATATTGTCAGCCATTTTTGGATCTGGCCCATATCGGTTGTCGCCCCGGGTTCCTTCCAGGCACATGAACACAAGCAGGATGATGCCGCCGACAAACGGAATCAGACCGAGCAATATGAACCAGCCCGATTTGTCCTGATCGTGGAACCGGCGGATGGTCACCGCCAGACTGGGTATGAAGACCGCCAAAGCGTAGACCAGCAGGATCATTCCTACGATACCGATACCCGCCATCATCCCGGCCGAAGGTTCAATCGGATCCATGCCTGCTTGCGCTTGCATTGCTGCATCGGAAATCGAAGGAGCCATTGCAGCCAGCATGATGCTGTATAGTACCACATAAATAATCAGGTTCAGCAGCGCAAACATCCAATATTCTTTCCGCCGCGACCGCCCACTAAAATCTGCGTAGCGCCGCAGTGGCATCAACATCCATTCCATGATTTTTCCCCTCTCCAGTCTTGCTGGGATTTGAGACTAAAGCAAAAGTCCAGATTATCAAGCGGGTTCGCCCGTCGTGATGTTTGGAACCCGTTCCTGCTGGCCTCCGGCGGAACCGATATGAAGCGAAGCGATCCGAATTTCGATCAGCATAGCATCCGGTTGACCGCGGCGCTGCGCTTCTAGCCGCTATTGCCAATAGACAAGAAAAAGGCGGCCTGGCAGGCCGCCTTTTTTGTAACCGTTGCGGTTTTACGCCGCCGCTGCCTGACGGGACGCCTTCTTGCGATCGTTCGGATCGAGATAGCGTTTGCGCAAGCGAATATTTTTTGGCGTGACCTCGACCAGTTCGTCATCGTCAATATAGGCAATCGCCTGTTCCAGCGTCATCACCTTTGGTGTGGTCAGGCGAATGGCATCTTCCTTGCCCGAAACGCGGAAGTTGGTCAGAGCCTTGGATTTCATCGGATTGACGTCGAGATCGCCTGGCTTGGCATTTTCGCCGATGATCATGCCTTCGTAAACCGGCGTCTGTGCACCGACAAACAGGACACCGCGCTCTTCGAGCATGTTCAATGCATAAGCCGCCGTGTTGCCTGTCCCGTTGGAAACCAGAACGCCAACCGGACGACCTTCGATCACGCCTTTATATTCGCCATATTTTTCGAACAGACGGTTCATCAGTCCGGTGCCGCGTGTGTCCGACAGAAACTCGCCATGATAGCCGATCAGTCCGCGAGACGGTGCGGAGAAGGTCAGGCGGGTCTTGCCGGCGCCGGAAGGACGCTGTTCGGTCAATTCCGCTTTGCGGCGCTGCATCTTGGAAACAACGGTGCTGGAATATTCCTCGTCAACGTCGATGACCACGGTTTCATAAGGTTCTTCGCGTTTGCCGCCTTCTTCACGATACAGAACGCGCGGACGGGAAATGCCCAATTCAAAGCCTTCCCGGCGCATCGTTTCAATGAGAACGCCCAATTGCAATTCGCCACGGCCTGCGACGTCAAAACTGTCTTTGTCGTCGCTCTCGGTCACTTTAATCGCGACATTGGATTCTGCTTCGCGGAGGAGGCGCTCGCGGATAACACGACTGGTGACTTTGTCGCCTTCACGGCCGGCAACCGGGCTGTCGTTCACGGCAAAGCGCATCGAAAGCGTCGGTGGATCAATCGGCTGTGCCGCGATCGGTTCGGTAACGGAAATATCGCAGATCGTGTTGGAAACGGTTGCCTTTGTCAGGCCTGCGAGGGAAATGATGTCACCCGCCTTGGCGCTTTCGACGGGAACGCGTTCCAGGCCATTAAACGCCATGATCTTTGTGGCACGCCCGGCTTCGACGACCTTGCCGTCCATATCGATTGCGTGGATCGGCATGTTGATGTCGATCTTTCCGCTTTCGACCTTGCCGGTCAAGATACGGCCAACGAAATTGTCACGGTCGAGCAATGTAACGAGGAATTTGAATTCGGCATCCGGATCAACGTCTGGTTCCGGTACATGTTCAATAATCTTGTCGAACAGGGGAGAAAGATCGCCTTCGCGTACGTCGGGAGTTTCGCCGGCATAGCCATTACGACCACTGGCGAAGAGCGACGGGAAGTCGAGTTGTTCGTCATTGGCATCGAGATTTACAAAAAGGTCGAACACTTCGTCGAGCACTTCTTCGGCGCGGCCATCGGGGCGGTCGATCTTGTTGACGACCACAATTGGTTTCAGGCCCAGCGCGAGCGCCTTGCCGGTGACGAATTTGGTCTGCGGCATTGCGCCTTCGGCACTGTCGACAAGCAGGATCACACCATCGACCATCGACAATATACGCTCGACTTCGCCGCCAAAGTCGGCGTGGCCCGGCGTATCAACAATATTGATCCGCGTGCCTTTCCACTCGACGCTGGTGCATTTTGCGAGAATCGTGATTCCGCGTTCTTTTTCGAGATCGTTCGAATCCATCGCCCGTTCCTCGACACGCTCATTGTCGCGAAAGGTACCGGATTGGCGGAAAAGCTGGTCAACCAGCGTGGTTTTACCATGATCAACGTGCGCAATGATTGCGATATTGCGAAGGGACATATCAAATTCTACCGTAAGAGAGGATAGGGCGGCCATAAGCAAAGCCCCAATATTGCCGCGCCCTTAGCCTGTTTGGTGCTGCACCGCAACATCTGAAAGCTTGCCAAATCATTCTTACCCATCCATTTGGCGCTATCACTATGCAAACCCTTCGTCTGATCCTTATCGATAAATTCATCTGGCTGCTCAGCGGAGCGGTTATGATGGCGACCTTGCTGCCGGTGCAGGGTGTGGCAAAAGATGTCGCCGGCATTTTGTTCAACGCCGGGATATTCGCCGTATTTTTGCTGCACGGCATTCGCCTCGAACGGCATGAAGTGAAAGCGGGATTCGCCAATATTCGTCTGCAAGGGGCAATATTCATCTGGGTATTTGGCGTGATGCTCGGAATCGGCCTGTTGCTGTCCAAGGCTCTGGATGAGATTCTGCCTCCGGATGTCGCGCTGGGTTTTCTTTTCCTTGGGGTGCTGCCGTCCACGGTCCAATCGGCAACCAGCTATTGCGCTATCGCCAGAGGCAATGTTGCGGCCTCTATCGTCGCCAGCGCCTTCATAAATCTTGTCGGCGTGTTTTTGTCGCCGCTGCTGTTCGCATTGCTCGCCAGTGCAGCCGGTGTCGATATCACGTCGGATACCGTCATCAAGCTGATGGCAATATTGGTGCTGCCCTTTGTTTTGGGGCAGACCTTCCAGAAATGGCTGCGGCCGTGGGTGATGCAGCACAAGGATCTGACCGGCTGGATCGACCGGGGGGCGATTGCGCTGGCGGTCTATGTGTCCTTTTCCGCGGCGATCATCGCCGGCATGTGGAGCCGGGTTAGCGGCATGGAATTTGTCTGGCTGGCGGCCGCATTGCTGTTTTGGCTGGGATTGGCCTTCGGCGGCGCATGGACGCTGGGCGGCTTACTCGGATTTGTGCGCGCAGACCGCAAGACTTTGCTGTTTTCCGGCGCGCAGAAGAGTGTTGCCATCGGCGCTCCGATCGCCGCGATCCTCTTCGTACCCGAGCGGGCAGGGCTGGTGATCTTGCCGCTGATTTTCTATCATCTCGCGCAATTGTTTCTGTCTGCGCCGCTGGCGGTGCGACTGGCGGGGGAAGAGGACTAGCGGATATTATCCGTTCGTCCTGAGCCTGTCGAACGACTGCGTGTGATCGAAAGAGGCACTTCCACAAGCTCAGTACGAACGGAGAAGTCTAAAGCTCTCGAAGCGCGCGAGCCGGTTTGGCGGACAGCACCGGAATCGAACCCAACAGACCAATTCCCAATGTCACAACCGCACCAATAGCCAGCGTCAGCAGGACGATTCCCCAGTCCGGCTGCCAGGTAAACTCAAAAATCTGGGTGATGACGAACCAGCCCGCGAACAGACCGAGGCCGAGCGCCACCGCCGACAGGAGAAAGGCGAGCAGCGCATATTCGATTGCCTGGACCGTCAATATCTGTGTTCGCGTCGCGCCGAGCAGTTTCAGGATCACGCTGTCATAGACCCGCGCCTGACGCGATGCCGCGATGGCGCCGATCAGCACGGCGATGCCGGAGAAAATGGCGATCGAGGCGGCGGCAGCGATGGCGGTCGCCATCTGGTCCAATATGTCACCGATCTGGGACGCGATTTCCTTGACCTTGACCATCGAAATGGACGGGAATTCTTTCGGTAATATGTTCAGCAGGCTGTCTTCCCTGGCGGTTTCCATCTGGATGGTCGCGGCGACATTGTGCGGCACATCGGCAAGCACGCTGGGTGGAAAGACCAGCACATAGTTGAATCCAAAATTGCGCCAGTTGACCTTGCGGAACGAGGCGACCTTGGTTGGAATCTCGACACCGAGCAGGCTGACGGTCAGACTGTCGCCGATCTTCAAGCCCATTGCGGCGCCTTGTTCTTCATCGACCGAAACCAGCGGCGGTCCATTGTAATTTGCGGGCCACCATTTGCCGGCCACGATTTCGCTGCCTTCGGGGATGGTTGCGCTATAAGTCAGGCCGCGATCGCCGCGCAGCACCCACGCGCCTTCGGGCAGCTTTTCCAGTTCGGACACTCGCTGGCCGCGAAATTCGGTGATCGTCCCGCGCAAGGTTGGCACGATATTCACCTCTGCATCCTTGGAGGTTTCTGCGACCTTCGAACGAAATTCATCAGCCCGTTCGACCGGGATGTCGAGTACGAAAAAGCTTGGAGCATCGCGTGGAACCGTGGAGCGGATCTCATTGGTCAGGCTGGTCTGGATGGCGGCTAGCGTCGCGAACAGGGT
>CAJQNR010000176.1 GCA_905479715.1 uncultured Sphingorhabdus sp. | reverse complement strand
GTCATGACCCGTATCTATGCCATTATTGCCGCCCTTCTCGTCGCCGTCGTTCTGGGCGGCCTCTGGTTCGTGAGCCGCCCCGCCGGCGATGACGACCGGTTCGCCCAATGCCGCACCACCAAGATCGCAGGCGGCAGCAGCCAGATCGGCGGCCCGTTCGAGTTGGTCAATTCAAAGGGCGAGACGGTGACGGACAGCGATGTGATCACAGGGCCGACGCTGCTCTACTTCGGATACACCTACTGTCCGGACGTCTGCCCGCTGGACAATTCGCGCAATGCCGAGGCCATCGACATCCTCGAAGAGCGCGGCAAGATGGTGACCCCGGTGTTCATCTCGATCGACCCGGAGCGCGACACCCCAGAGGTGGTCGGCGATTTCGCGGCCAACCTGCATGAGCGCATGATCGGCCTGACCGGCAGCCCGGAACAGGTCAAGGCGGCAAGCAAGGCCTACAAGACCTATTTCAAGCGCCAGGCGGAGGGGGACGAGGAATATTACCTGATCGACCACTCCACCTTTTCCTATCTGGTGCTGCCGGAGGACGGCTTTGTCGAGTTCTTCCGCCGCGACCTGACGCCCGAGCAGCTTGCCGACGGGATCGGCTGTTTTATCGACAACATGTAGCTGCGGCTTTGGGCGTTTGACCTTTGTTCCTGCGCTGCTATTAGTCATTGACACGCAGATTATAGCGAGCCCGCAAAGGAGTACGCATGGCCGGACCAGCTTTGAGCGAGATCGGGGAGGACCGATCCCTGTTGCTCGTCGATGATGACGAGCCGTTTCTGAGGCGGCTGGCCAAGGCGATGGAAAAGCGCGGGTTCGAGATCGAGACGGCCGGATCGGTGGCCGCCGGCAAGGCCATCGCCACCGCGCGGCCGCCGGCCTATGCGGTGGTCGATCTGCGGCTGGAGGATGGCAACGGGCTCGATGTGGTCGAGGTGCTGCGCGAGAAACGGCCCGACAGCCGGGTCGTGGTTCTGACCGGCTACGGCGCCATCGCCACCGCCGTCGCGGCGGTCAAGATCGGCGCAACCGATTACCTGTCGAAGCCGGCGGATGCCACCGACATTGTCAACGCGCTGCTGGCCAGGCCGGACGAGTTGCCGCCGCCGCCGGAAAACCCGATGAGCGCGGATCGCGTGCGCTGGGAGCATATCCAGCGGGTCTATGAGCTGTGCGATCGCAACGTGTCGGAGACGGCGCGGCGGCTGAACATGCATCGCAGGACTTTGCAGCGCATCCTGGCGAAACGCTCGCCCAGATAGCGCGGACCGCGCCCCGCCGAAGGGCTGCGCCCGTGCAAGGCGCCGATTCGCGCCGGTGCCGCAATTCGCAATGATGACAATGGATCATTCCCGTAAGCGTTGCTTGCGGTGAGACAGAGCGCAATCCTGACGGGATCGCTTCTGCCGGAGGTTGCATAATCGCCATCCAGAAAAAATTGATCTGGGGAATGAGGCGAGAATGTGTCAGAATGTTCGGATTAACATTTTCACCTTTGCATCTGACTCTTGTGAATTTCTGTCAGGTGCACAGCCCAATAAATTTAGACAGCAGTTTCGTATTGGAGACGTTTGAATGAAATCACTGATGCATATTTCATTTGTTTTGATCGGTGGATTGGCGTGCACGGGGTCTGACGCGCAAGCAGCTACCTTCCAGCTTACCGGAGCAGGTGTCGACAGCGGTCAGGGCGGAAACTACTGTGAGAAGTTCAAGTCCGGCGGTGGCGACACGGTGTGCAATGTCGACAGTTCGCCCTGGATCGTGAAGTACGAATTCAATGAGAACACGTCTGGCTGGGATTTGGCCGAGTTCAATTCCTATTTCGGATCTTCGAGCGACTTCGGTGGAATTTCCATCGTCGACGAGGGCGGTGGAACCTGGAGCTGGGCCTACAATAACGATGGCAACGATCCGGGAATTACCGCATTTGCCGCCAAGGGCTCGAAGGCGCACAACCTGTATGAATGGGATGGTGCGGGTGCATTTGCCGGAGGCGGCAAAGTGTACTTCGAGTTTCCGCAGGGAAACTCCAACATCACGTTTTTCGACAGTGTAGGCGTTGTCCCGCTGCCTGCCGGTCTGCCCCTGTTGCTGTCGGCGCTGGGACTCGGCGGGTTGCTTCGCCTGCGTCAGCGCAAGGCCGCCTGAACCAAAAGACCCTGACTAGTGAACCAGAGAAGGGCGCTCTTGATGGGCGCCCTTCTCGTTTTCAAATCTCCACCAAACCCGGCGGGGCGATGGCATTGTTTGCGGGGGCAGGAAAATCGGCGATATCGTGAACAGGTCGGGGGACGGTTTGGCATGGCTTTTGAGCCTGAAATCCAGTAAAAATACAAGCTATTGCGCGGGGCGTTCATGTGCCCCAATGGTCTCGTTTTTTTACTCGATATATAGATTGAGGGTTCATTCATGTCTGATACCGGCTCCATTTCGCGTTTTTCGAGAGTTTCGGGCGATTATTTTCACTGGGGCAGCCTGTGGCTGCTGCTTGCGACGCTGGCGGCGGGGCTTTTCTTCTGGGAGGGAATCGCCGAGTTGCTGGCCGCCTGGAAGATGCCGGAATACAGCCACGGCCCGCTGATTCCGGTTCTGTCGGCGCTTTTGTTCCTGCGCCAGCTCAAGACCGTGCCGGTCAATGACGGGCCGGTGCATGACCGCTGGCCGGGGGTGATCCTGCTGATCGTGGCAGTTCTGCTGGGTGCGGCCGGCAAGATGATCGATATTCCCGACATCGTCGCCTATGCCTTGATCCTGTGGGTCGGTGCGGTGCTGTTGATCAGTTTCGGCTGGAAAACGGGCAAGCATTTTTGGCCGCCGGTGGTGCATCTGGTGTACATGCTGCCCTTGCCCGGCGCGATCTATTACGGGCTGTCCACCTATCTTCAGGGCATTTCATCCGAGCTGGGGGTCTATTTCCTTCAGCTGATGCGCGTGCCCGTCTACCTGGAAGGCAACATCATCGACCTCGGCGTGTTCAAGCTGCAGGTCGCCGAGGCCTGTTCGGGCTTGCGTTACCTCTTCCCGATCATGAGTTTTTCCTACGTTTTCGCTGTGCTCTACCGCGGGCCGATCTGGCACAAGCTCGTGCTTCTTTTGGCCGCCATGCCCGTGGCGGTGCTGATGAATTCGATCCGGATCGGCATCATCGGCGTGCTCGTCGACCGCTACGGCATCGGACACGCCGAGGGGTTTCTGCATTTCTTTGAGGGCTGGGTCATTTTCCTGTCGGCGATCGCGATCCTTTTCGCCATGGCGGTGGCGATGCAGCGGCTCTCCGGCGACCGACGCCCGCTTGGCGAAACCATCGACATGGATTTCACCAACCTCTGGATGCAGTTCCGGCGGGTCTTCGCCATTGCGCCTTCCGTCGGCATGATAGCCGCGGCGCTGATCACCGCCGGTGCCAGTGCGGCATGGGTACTCGCACCCTCCCGTCCCGTGGCGGAGGTGGTCCGTGACCCTTTCACCTTCTTTCCTGAGCGGATTGGGGAATGGGCCGGGTCGCGGG
>CAJQNR010000175.1 GCA_905479715.1 uncultured Sphingorhabdus sp. | reverse complement strand
CTTGTCGGACTGGACCTTGTTGATACCGAGACCGGTGACAAAAGTCATTTGCCCATCGACGGTGCCTTCGTTGCTATTGGCCACGCGCCGGCAACAGAGATTTTCAAGGGTCATCTCGACCTGATTGATGGCGGCTATATTGAGGTTGTCCCGGGCACACCGAAAACCAAAATTCCGGGCCTGTTTGCCTGCGGTGACGTCATGGATCATGTCTATCGGCAGGCCGTTACCGCGGCTGGCACCGGTTGTATGGCGGCGCTCGATGCCGAGCGTTTTCTGGCCGAACAGGAATTTGAACTGGTCGCGGCCGAATAGTCAGGCTGGGCGCAGCGCACGCAATATTTTGTCGGTGAGCCAGTCTCTGGCAGTTTGATCGGCGAAGCTGTGCGACGCGCTGTCGAGCATTTCGAGCCTGATGCCCGATTTTTCGCGCAGACTTGCAAAGTCCGCGCTGTTCCAGGCGGCGAGAAAAGCGCGCGCGGTGGTGTCGCGCCTGGCCAGCAATATCCGGCTATTGTCGTCAAGTCGGAGCAGGGCATCGCGCAACCGCAAAGACAAAGCATTATTCTTCTCAGCTTTAGAGGCTTGCTTCAGGCCTTTCAGAAGTTTTCTGAAGTCTATCTCGCCCGACAGCAGATCGATAATCGTGCGCGGATTTTTGATCCGGTCCCAGTAGCGTGACCGGATAGCTGCGGATGACGGCATGGATTTTTCGCTATCCGGTTCGTCGCCTGTTTCGATGACCCATGGATTGGCCAAAATATAGCCATCAATCCCGGCGTCCGGTCCGAACAGGGCCAGCGCGGTCGCTGCATCGCAATTGCCGAAGGCGACGACCCTGTTGACCTGAGACTGTTGCTGGCGGAGAAATTTGACGGCGGCGGCAATATCTTCCGCGCTGCCCATGAAATCACGGTTCTCGCCGGTGCTTTCGCCAATCCCGCGGCGGTCGTAGCGCAGGACGGGGAAACCCTGTTCCGTCACCCGCGAAGCCAGTTGCGCCATGCCGGCATGAGCGCCCGACCGGATTTCATTGCCGCCGCTGACAATCAGCAATGCGGTCGGTTCTGTGCCGGAATCGAGACTGGCTGCGAGCATGTCGCCGACACAGGCGATCTGATGAAAGCTCCGCGTCATCGGTCCAGCCAGTTCGCGATATCTTGAGCTATGGCGGCGGACATTGCCGGATCGTCGTCCGGTTCGGCGCGGAGCCACAGGGCAGAACCGGAGATCTGTGCATCACCGGGCTTATTGTCCGATTCCAGCCGCACAATCCGCTGATTTTCCAAGTCGGGTAATTCAGCGGCGTTCAGTTCGGTAAACAGCGCTGAACCAAGATTGTTGCCCGCCAATTCGATCGGTCCCGATTCGGCTTCGGCGGTCAGTCCGGCAAGGCTTGTATTGCCCCCTGATTCCTTGTCGGCTGCAACTCTCGTCCGCAGCATCGTTCGCAAGATGGTTGCGCCTTTCACCGGGCAAAAAATCCAGTGATCGATCTGTCGCAGATTGGCAACCGTCAACGCAGCACCCCGGAATGAGGCGATATGGGAGATCTCATGCTGTTGCGCACAAGCCTCTATCGCTTTTTGCCAGTCGGTCAGCGTCACATCTTCCAGTGGAACAAGGCTTTCATTGGTTCCCGGCAGGTCGGGCAGAATGCTGCCCACTTCCAGCGTCTCGAGCGCCTGCATGACGTCTACCAGCATTTTGCGCATGCGGTTCATCTCGTCGAACAGCGGAGGGACAAGCATAATCCGGCGAGAAAGCTGGCCGCCGACGGACAAACAAAATTCTTTGCGATCCGCAAATTCGTAGGAGACGAATGCGGGGGCGGAGGTCACTCCGTGACTTTCATCTCGGCGAATGCGACCAAATTGCCAAATGTTTCAAACAATTCGCCATCGACTTCATCATCTTCGATTATGATATCAAGGCGATCTTCCAGTTCGGTGAGCAATCCCGCCACAGCCATGCTGTCCAATTCGGGAAGGGCCCCGAAAAGCTCGGTTTCTGCTGTAAATTCTGCAACCTGCTCTTCGCTCAGGCCCAAAATATCCTGCATCACCGCCCGCACGGCGGCTTCCGGTGTTAACTCGACCTCATTCTGCATTCAAAAACCCCCGAATCCGGATAACGGCGCTTCCCTAGAGCGAAGCGCGCTTTCCGGCAAGTCCGGAGGCATAATGCCGCAAAATAGGTAGCCAGGATAAAGGATTGTTCGGCCAGTAGAATTCGAGCCGGTAGCGATCGCGCACCTCTTCCATCCATTCGCGCTTGTAGCCGTCATTGCCGGTGCCAAAGTCAATCAGCGTGACATGGTCGACATCGATCACATGCTGGAACATCGCCACGGACAGCAAGGTTCCGGGAGAGGATTTTGTTGCATCCTCGATATGGGCCAGCTTGTGGATCAGTGCTTCGCCATTTTCGACGGTCCAGAATTGCGCGGCAACCGGTTCGCCGTCGATATAGGCCAGACCAAGACGCATACATCCTGCAGCTGCTTCATGTTGAGCCAGTTTTTTCAGAAAATCGGGATTGCCCTCTTCGGGTTTCCAACTGCGTTCGTAGACCGATTCATAGTCATTCCAGTCTTCTTCGGAAAATTGTGTCTCAATCCTGACGGATACCAGGTTTTTCTTTGCTTTCCGGCGTACCGTGTTGCGCAGCTGGCCCGGGCGATCCGCCCAATATTGATCGAAGGTACGGCCCTTGACGTTGAGGATATGATTGTCATCGGCCTTCGACCGGAACACAATCCATCCGGCCTGCTCGAAGGCGCGTTCGGTTAGGCTGGCGGTGGAATCCTCGTCAGGAACCGGTGTGATTTCAATGTGATGAGAAGAGGACTTCAGTTTCTTCGCGATATTTGCAAGCAACGCCAGCTTGGTGACTTCATCATAATCGCCGAGAAATATCGGACGGAAGGTGAAATTATACCAGTTGGCCAGAGCGGCGTGGCGCCCGAGCCCGGTTTTCATCAGGAACATCCAGGCTTCGGCTTCGCCTTCACTGCTGTGGACGATCAAAGGGGACTTGTCGGGCAGGCAGAGCTCGTGCAGCGGTTTCAGCCATTCGAGCCGGTCGAACAGCGACTTCTGGACCGATCTTCCCAGTTTTTCTCCCGCTATGGCTTGCACAGACTGGAAATTACTATGATATTCGCTGGTCATGGTTAAGGTCGTATCTGTCACAAATCTGCTCTTTTTCCCATAGGTCAATACAATTGAATTTAGATCCTGAAACCGCCGCATTCCCCCTGGACCATTTGGTAATAGGCAAGGATCCGGATGCAAACGCTCTCGCGATGCGTTCGGGAACGTTTAGCTACAAGATGTTAAATCATCGTGTCGGTGTGCTGGCGGCATGGCTGCGGGGGCAGGGGCTGGTGAAAGGGGACCGGGTTGCAACCTGGCTGGCCAAGACCGAACTGGCGTGCATCATGCCGCTGGCATCGGCGCGGGCAGGGTTGGTCCATGTGCCGATCAATCCTGTGCTGAAGCAGGCCCAGGTTGCGCATATTGCGGCTGACAGCGGCGCGAAATTGTTGATCAGCAATGCCGGGCGCCTGAAAACCCTCGAAGACAGCAACATCCACAAGGATTGCGCTCTGCATGAGGACAAGGCAGTTTCTGCCGCTCTCGAAACAATCGCGACGCCGATGGAGCCTAGCGCGCATACGACCGACACCAATGATCTCGCTGCAATCCTCTATACCAGTGGTTCCACCGGTCGCCCCAAGGGAGTCATGCTCAGCCATGCCAATCTGACTTTGGGGGCGCTCAGCGTTGCTGAATATCTGAAACTTTCTGATGATGATCGTACAATTTGCGTATTGCCGCTGAGCTTTGACTATGGCCAAAATCAGCTGTTTTCAACCTGGGCGGCTGGCGGATGTGTGGTGCCGCTCGATTATCTGACGCCGCGTGACGTCATGAAGGCATGCGCGCGCGAGAAGATTACCACGCTGGCAGCCGTGCCACCGCTTTGGGTGCAGCTGGTCGAACATGAATGGCCGGAAGAAGCGACCCGTTCGATGCGGCGGTTGACCAACAGCGGCGGTGCGCTTACCCCCGGCCTGGTCAAGCAATTGCGGGCGATATTTGGTTCCACCACTGATATTTATGCAATGTATGGTCTGACCGAAGCCTTTCGATCCACCTATCTGGACCCGGCCCTGATCGACGATAATCCGACCAGCATGGGGACAGCGATTCCCTTTGCCGAAATCCTCGTCGTGGACAAATCAGGGGCGGTCGCCGGACCGAACGAGACCGGTGAACTGGTGCATTGCGGCCCGTTGGTGGCGCAGGGGTACTGGAATGATCCCGAGCGGACGGCGGAACGATTCAAAAATGCGCCGGAAGCGGCACATTATCGCGGCATGGCGGTTTTTTCAGGAGATACGGTCAAACGCGGCGACGACGGGCTGCTCTATTTCGTCAGCCGCGACGATGCGATGATAAAAAGCTCCGGCAATCGAATCAGTCCGACCGAGATAGAGGAGATCGCCACCGAATCGGGCCTCATTGCGGAGGCGGTGGCGCTGGGCGTTCCGGATGAACGGCTTGGTCAGGCGATCCGGTTGTTCGTCAGGCCGGTCGACCGGGAATCAGATCGCGCGACTGTCACCGAACAGCTGGAAAAATATTTAAAGCAGAATTTACCGAATTTTATGCACCCTAGAGATATCATCCTGCTTTCCGAATTTCCCAAAAATCCCAATGGAAAACTGGACCGCAACGCGTTGGCGAGCATGGATATCGAATGATCAAGACCAAACCCACAGGGCCAATTCCCTCCGGCTATCAAGCATTAGACGGTGAACTTGCCATAGGCGGCCGGAAAGCCAGTGAGCTCGTTGCCGAAAACGGCTCTCCGCTTTTTGTCTATTCCAGTGGCCGGCTCGATGCGCGGATGAGGCAATTGCGGGCGGCTATGCCCGATGCCCTTGATCTTCATTATGCGATGAAAGCCAATCCGTTTCAGCCGCTGCTGCGACATATGGTGGATCTGGCCGACGGGATTGATATCGCGTCCGGCGGCGAAATGCGGATGGCGCTGGCAGCGGGGGCTGCTCCGGAACATATCAGCTTTGCCGGGCCCGGCAAACGGGATGAGGAACTCGAGCAGGCAATCGCGGCTGGCGTCACGATCAACATCGAGTCGCCCAGTGAATGCGAACGGGCGCTGAAAATTGGTGCCGTGCTGGACAGAAAACCACGGCTTGCCATTCGCGTGAATCCGGACTTTGACCTCAAGGGGTCGGGCATGAAAATGGGCGGTGGTGCCAAGCCATTTGGAATGGATATCGACCTGGTTGCCCCCACGGTGAAACGGATATTGGATGCCGGTGCAGACTGGCGCGGTTTTCATATCTTTGCCGGTTCGCAAGCGCTCAGCGCTGATGCGATTATCGAAACACAGGCACAGACGCTGGAACTGGCCGGACGTCTGGCGACGATGATTGGCCAGGCGCCGGATCACGTCAATCTTGGTGGGGGCTTTGGTATTCCCTATTTCCCGGGTGATGAACAGCTGGACATTGCCAAAGTCGGGAAGGCTTTGGGCAAACAGTTGGAACATTTGCCGGACATTCTCTCTTCGACCCGTTTTGCGATCGAGCTGGGTCGCTATCTTGTCGGCGAAGCGGGCGTATATCTGACCCGGATCGTTGATCGCAAGGAAAGCCAGGGGCAGACCTTTCTGGTCACTGACGGGGGCTTGCATCACCAACTCGCGGCCAGCGGCAATTTCGGAACGGTGGTGAGACGAAATTATCCCGCCGCCATCGCCAACCGGTTTGAAGAAGAGCCCAGCGAAACGGTTTCCATCGTCGGTTGCCTTTGCACGCCGCTTGACCGGCTGAGCGACAATGCCGCAATGCCCAAGGCGGGTGTCGGCGACATTGTCGCGATCTTCTGCGCCGGTGCCTATGGAGCGACGGCAAGTCCGGCAACTTTCCTCGGTCAGGGGCCTGCCAGAGAGCTGCTGGTCGATTAATTTCATCATTTTGGCTGCCGCCAAAACGCCAGATTTGTTAATCTGAAATTCAGCTATTCCTAACGCTATATTCACTATTTTCCAGCATAGCCATTTTGTGAACTTGCGTGATCTGCCCGTTTTCCGCCGGAAACCGGACTGCACATGAGGATTTTTACGAGGTGAATAAAATGCGTTCTGCTATGAAAAACAAGCACTTGGCAAAATTGATGATCGGTGCCGGAATGGCGTCACTTGCTGTCGCCGGTTGTTCCGGCAACTCGAGTGGCCCGCAACTGCCGCCAGCATCCTTTGTTTCCATGCAGGAAGGGCCCGGTGAAGAATATGTGATCGGTCCGCTCGACGAACTGACCATTTTCGTATGGCGCAATCCCGAACTGGGCGCGAAGGTTCAGGTCCGTCCCGATGGACGGATCACAACGCCGCTGATCACCGATATGCCAGCCGTAGGCAAGACGCCTGCGATGCTGGCCGAAGATCTGAAATTGCAGTTGTCGCAATATATCAACGAACCGCTGGTTTCGGTTATCGTCAACAATTTCTCAGGCACATTCTCCCAGCAAATCCGGGTTGTCGGAGCGACCGAAAAACCGGCGTCGATTCCCTATCGCGCCAATATGACGTTGCTCGACGCGATGATCGCGGTTGGGGGGCTTTCCGAATTTGCATCCGGCAATCGCGCCCGTCTGATCCGGTTTGATCGCGGCACCGGCAAACAGAAAGAATATGCGTTGCGCATCGACGACCTGCTGAAAAAAGGCGCAACGCGCGCCAATGTGATGCTCCGTCCCGGTGACGTGATCATCATTCCGGAAAGCATGTTTTGATCCGTTTTATGCCCCATTTGTCAGGAATTGAATAATAGCCATGAACGGTCTTTATGATGAATTTCTAATCGCGCTGCACAGTGTCTGGAACAGGCGCTGGCTGGCTTTGGCTGTCGCGTGGGGCCTATGTCTCGTGGGCTGGCTCGTTGTTGCCTTGATACCCAATAGCTATGAATCCAAAGCCCGCGTTTCTGTCGAAATGCAGTCGATATTGTCCGACAAGGTCGGCGTGGATGCACGCGAGCGGAAGAAGAATATGGAGCGGGTGCAGGAAACGCTCGCTTCGACCATCAATCTTGAAAAGGTAGTGCGCGGAACGGCCCTGAACCGGTCGGTCGCCAGCGATCGCGAACTCGCTGGCAAGGTGGAGATGCTGCGCAAGTCCATCCAGATAAAATCGGAAAAGGACAATCTGTTCGAAATTATCGCAACCTCCTCGGCGAGTAATCTTTCCGACGCTGAAAATGCCGTTCTGGCTCGCGATATTGTGCAGAAAATGATCGATATTTTTGTCGAAGAAAACCTGTCCGGTGACCGCGACGAGACCAGCCAGACGATCAAGTTTCTCGACGCCCAGCTGGCCCAGAGAGAGAAAGAACTCCAGGAAGCCGAGCAGAAGCGCGTCCAGTTCGAGACAGAAAATCTGGGATTGTTGCCCGGAGTCGGCTCGATCAGCCAACGCATGGAAGCCGCCCGCGCCGAACTGGCTCAGATCGATTCCCAGCTCAGTCAGGCCTCGGCCTCGCTTGCCGCTTTGAACGGTCAGCTTTCCGGCACGCCTTCGTCGATCGCTTCACCGGGCGTTGGCGGTGGCGGTGCCCGTGCCCAATTGGCCCAGGCGCAAGCCACATTGGCTTCCGCACGCGCACGCGGCTGGACCGACAGCCATCCCGACGTTGTTGCAATGAAAAATGAAATTGCCGCGCTTCGTGTACAGGCGGCCAAGGAACCTTCCGGCGGCGGTGGCTTTCGCACACCAAATCCCGCCTATAGTTCGCTGCAAAGCATGCGTGCAGAAAGACAGGCAACAGTCGCCGCCCTTCAGGCACGGAAAAATGCACTGCAGGCAGATATGACGCAACTGGCTTCCAAACAAACGCTGGAGCCGGGCATTGCTGCGGAAATGTCGCGGATCAACCGGGACCATGAAGTTTTGAAAGACCAGTATAATAAATTGCTCGCGGACCGGGAGCAGATCAAGTTGCGCGGACAGGTCGAATCCCAAACGGACTCGGTGAAATTTCGCGTGATTGATCCGCCGTCCAGTCCCCGGTCACCGGCGGCTCCCAATCGTCCGCTGCTGCTGGCTTTGGTATTGTTCGTCGGTATTGGCGGCGGCATCGGCACGGCTTTCGCGATGGGGCATGTGCAAACCAGCTATCCAACCGCAGCCAAATTGGAAAAATCCAGTGGTCTGCCGGTCATCGGTTCCGTTTCACAGGTGGTGACCAACGCACAGCGCGCGGCACGCGGCAAAAAACTGCGTTTATTCTATGGCACAAGCGGTGCGCTTTTCGGTGTTTTCGGAATGTTGATGATCGTGGAATTTATCCAGCGCGGCATGGTGGCCTGAAGGGATTACGATGAACAAATATAGTCCTCCCAAAAAATCAGGTTCGCTGCTCGAACGGGCAGGGGAAATCTATGATTATATTCCTGCCATTCGGACGGTCGAACATCGAGCCAATGCAGCGGAAGCCTTGCCGCCCGAGACTGCCCGTCAGCAAGTATCCCCCGTCCCCCAGCGGCCGGTAGAGGCTTATGACGGTCCACGCGTCATCGTTGATCGTGAAAAGCTGACGGAGGCCGGTTTCATTGTCCCCGACGGACCGGTCACAGCTATTTCGGAGGAATTCCGGATCATAAAGCGTCAATTGCTACTGGCCGCGAAAGGCAGTCAGAAAAGCGAACCGGTTCCCCATGGCGAACGGATCCTGATCTGCTCCGCCCATCCCAATGAAGGTAAGACATTCTGTGCCCTGAACCTTGCGCTTTCGATCGCGGCGGAGAAGGATAACGAGGTCCTGCTGGTCGATGCCGATTTTGCCAAGCCAAGCATATTGTCGAGTCTTGGACTGGAAGGCAGCAAAGGCCTGATGGACGCGCTTGCCGATCCGCAATTGCCGGTGGAAAACTGTATCATCCATACGGACATTCCCGGCCTCGCAATCTTGCCGGCCGGCGATCAGACCAATGCCGATACAGAATATCTGGCGTCATCACGCACCGAGCAGGTACTGAACCGCCTGACCCAGAATAATCCCAATCGCATTGTCATTTTTGATTCACCACCGGCTTTGTCGGCGTCGCCAGCATCGGTTCTCGCGACCCATGTCGGTCAGGTCGTGATGGTGGTGAAAGCGGATGAAACGACTGAAACCGCCCTGCGTGACGCGCTGAGCTTGATGGGTGGCTGTGAATATATCCAACTGCTTCTGAATGGCACCAAATTCTCGCCAACGGGAAGGCGCTTTGGATCTTATTATGGATATGGAGAGTAAGCCATGACCAGGCGAACAACCAATAACATCTTGAAATATGGTGCGGCGATTCTGCCGCTGCTGGGGCTTGCCGTGCCTGCCGCTGACGCGCGCGAACGCAAGGCCGAGGTGGTGCCCTATATCGAGATCGAGCAGATATTGGTAGCCGACTTGAAAGATGGCAGCGATGTTCTGACCTATACGTCGGTTGCAGCCGGTATTGATGGTGCCATTCAAACGCGCAATGCCGAGGCACAGATCAATGTGCGCTATGAACGCCGTTTCTCCTATCAGGACAATGTCGGCGATGAAGACATCGTCAGCGGACTGGCCCGAGGTGGTGTGCAGATTGTTCCCGATTTGCTGTCACTGGAAGCTGGCGGCCTCGCCACCAGAAGCCGGGTTGATTTGCGGGGCGAAGCGCCATCCAATACGGTCGGCGATATCGATAATGTGACGCAAGTCTATTCGGTCTACGCCGGTCCGAATTTGTCGACCCGGGTCGGCGCACTGGATGTCAATGCCAATTACCGGCTGGGCTATACCAAGGTCGAGAACGAAGACACCGGCATCCTGCCTCCGGGACAGCTTCCGATTGATGTTTTTGATGATAGTATAAGCCATTCGGCCAGTGCCAGTGTCGGCCAGCAGCCCGGTGATCTGCCTTTTGGCTGGGCCGTCGGTGCAGGTTGGCAGCGCGAAGATGCGAGCCAGCTGGATCAACGCTATGAGGATAAATTTGTTCGCGCCGATGTCACCGTACCGGTGTCGTCGACCTTGGCAGTGGTTGGCGGTGTTGGCTACGAAGATATCGAGATTTCGGAACGTGACGCTGTTCGCGATATCAACGGCGATCCGGTCGTCGACAATGACGGCCGTCTGGTAACCGACAAGACATCCCCGCGATTGCTGTCCTACGACCAGGACGGAATTATCTGGGATGCCGGTGTCCTGTGGCGGCCAAGCCGCCGTACCTCGCTCGAGGCCCGGGTCGGTCAGCGTTACGGCAGCGAAACCTATTTCGGTAGCTTTGCGTATCAGCCCAATCAGAACACCGCGCTAAACATCTCCGTCTATGATACGGTTTCGGGTTTCGGCACTCTCCTCAATGACAATCTGGCCAGTCTGAGCACGAGTTTTTCCAGCTCGCGCAATCCGCTCAGCGGCGAACTGAACGGCTGCGCTTTCGGGCAAGGCGGCGGTCTTTGTTTCAACGATGTTCTGCAATCCTCGGCATCGTCTTCTTTCCGCGCTCGCGGCGTCAACGGGCAATATACCTATAATCACCGCGGCTGGGAAGCCGGGCTCGGTGTCGGATATGTTCGTCGCCGCTTCTTCGCTTCGCAATTGGGGGCAGTTGCTGCAGTCGATGGTCTGGTGGATGAAAATTATTATGCCAGCCTGTCGATTGGCCGGGAACTGGATCGCTATTCCCGCTTCGACACGAATATCTACGCCAATCTGCTCGACAGCGGTTTCGCTGGCGCTCCCAATGTCTTGGGGCTCGGTGCCAATGCCGCATACTATCGTCAGATTTTGCCAGGGCTGCAGGGAACTGCAGCGGTCGGCGTCGACAGATATGATCAGGAGGGTTTCGATAGCGAGATTACCGCATCCGCTCTTCTCGGCCTCAGATATGATTTTTAAGAACATCAACGCAGTTGTTGATCGGAGACACGCGCATGTATGAAACATTTTATGGACTAAATGGCCGGCCCTTTCAGCTGACCCCGGATCCGCGTTTTTATTTCGAGAGCCTTACCCATCGCAAGGCCTTGTCCTATCTTGGCTATGGTCTCGCACAGGGTGAGGGGTTTATCGTCATTACTGGTGATGTCGGGGCGGGGAAAACCACTTTGGTCAGCCATCTGATGGCGACGATCGACAAAGCGCGGCTTACCGCTGCGAATATCGTGACCACCAAGCTGGACAGCCAGGATATCGTCCGGGTCGCTGCCAATCATTTCGATATCGAAACCGACCATATGGACAAGGCGCAACTGCTGAGCGCGTTTGAAGAGTTTCTGCACGCCGAAGCACGGGCGGGACGACGCTGTCTGCTGATTGTCGATGAAACACAGAATCTGCCCGTGGATGCGCTGGAAGAACTGCGGATGTTGTCCAATTTCCAGCTTGGCGGCCAGGCCCTGCTGCAGATATTCCTGCTCGGCCAGCCGGAATTTCGCGATATGCTGGAAAATTCCAACCAGCTGGAGCAATTGCGCCAGCGGGTGATCGCGCATCACCATCTCGAGCCCATGAACGCGGAGGAAATCGAGCCCTATATCACCCATCGCCTGTCCAAAAGCGGATGGTCGGGGCGGCCCAAAATCACATCGAATGTATTCCGGCTACTCTTCGCCGAGACAGATGGCGTACCTCGCAAAATCAACACGTTGATGAGCCGGATATTGTTGATGGGTGCCATCGAACATGCCGAGTTAATCGACCATGTGATGGTTGAACGGGTGCTTGCCGACCTGAATGGCGAAGCGGTCGAAATTGCCGAACCGTCAGAATTGTCCGAGGAAATCAAGAGCCCGCTGTGGGAAAAACCAAAGAAGGCGAGTGACGCCGGCGCCGACCGTGCACCTGCTGTATTGGGCGAGATGACTGAACAGGATCAGGAAGTGCCACATCAGGCTTCGCCCCAACCCGAGGATGTTCCCGTTTCTGCGTCGGAAGATGAAGCTGTTATTCCGACGGTCCCGTCAGGCACGGAAGAAACGCCTTCCGCGCCAGCGGCAACGCCGGTGCACGAAGCATTGAAGGCGGCAGGATATGAGTCTGGCCCGCCGGTTATCGATGACGAGACCGCCCAGATCGTCGACATGTTTGCAAAGCGTCTGTCGCTGGTGGAAAAGCGCATGGATGGTCAGGAAGAAAATCTGCACCGCGTCTTGACGATGCTCGTGGAGTGGGTCGAAAACGATGTCCGGAGCAAGGAAAGCTATGTCAATGCAGGACGCGCGGCCTGAATCGTTCACCACGGCGGGAAAAGCGGATGCTTTGCTCAACGCCATGTCGGTCGATATCGAGGACTGGTTTCAGGTGGGGGCCTTTGAGACGGTCATCGACCGTTCGGATTGGGATCAACTGGAGCATCGGGTAGAACGCAACACCGAGGCGGTGCTTGTGCTGTTCAATGATGCCGGAATCAAGGCGACCTTTTTCATATTGGGCTGGGTGGCGGAGCGCTATCCGTTACTGATGCAGAAGATTGTGTCCGCTGGCCACGAGATTGCCAATCACGGCTATGATCATGCGCGCGTGTTCACGCTGACCCCTGATCAGTTCCGTAGCGATCTGGATCGCAGCCGGAAAATTCTGGAAGACACATCCGGTCAGAAGGTTGTCGGATATCGGGCACCGAGCTTCTCGATCGATCAGCGGACACCCTGGGCGCATGAAATATTGGCCGAGCAAGGCTATGTCTATTCTTCCAGCGTCGCACCGATCAACCACGACCATTATGGCTGGGCGGGATCGCCACGCTTCGCCTGGAAACCTGTGGAGCAATCTGATTTTATCGAACTGCCGGTGACGACCGTCAAGCTGGGCAACCGGAATGTGGCTGCCGGTGGTGGCGGTTTTTTCCGGCTCTTACCTTATGGCTTATATGACCGGGCAATCCGGAAAATGCACCGTGACGACGGGCGCGGAGCGATATTCTATTTTCACCCGTGGGAAATTGACCCCGACCAACCTCGCGTCGGCAACGCTCCCATAAAATCAAAGATCCGCCATTACACAAATTTGAAAAGCATGAGGGGGAAGCTGTTGCGGGCCGGACAGGATTTCAATTGGGGCAGGGTCGACGAACTGGCGGCATTGGAAGCGGGGCTGATTCGATGAACATGGCGTTCAAACCCAAATCTCTGACGGTTCGCGTCCTTGATCGTCCCGATGCGAATGACCTGGCGCGTATAGAGGCTTTCGTTTCTACCTCTCCGGAAGGCACAGCATTTCATCGCCCTGCCTGGGTGCTATCGGTCAGCAAGGCTTGCGGCCATGATTGGCGCTATCTTCTCGCTGAAGATGATGTCGGAGCGCTGCACGGCATATTGCCGCTCAATCTGATCCATTCGACCTTGTTTGGCCGGGCACTGGTTTCTTCCGGCTTTGCTGTCGGTGGCGGAATATTGGCCAATGATGATCGGGCAATCCAGTTGCTGGCTGATGAGGCATGGAGTTTTGCCGAGCGCCACAGTTTTCCTACCGTTGAATTGCGCGGCGGACCGCTGCCGAGTGATCATTGGCAGGACAAGCAGGGTGTCTATGCCGGTTTTGTAAACCCGCTGGCGGATGATGATGAAAGCCAGTTGCTTGCGATACCGCGCAAACAGCGCGCTGAAATCCGCAAGGGAATGAAAAATGAACTGACCGTTCGCATCGGGACGGGACAACAGGATCGGGCAGATCATTATGCCGTCTATGCGGAAAGTGTTCGCAATCTCGGAACGCCCGTTTTCCCGAAGGCGCTTTTTGACGCCGTGCTCGACGGATTTGGCGAGGATGCCGACATATTGACGGTGCTGCACGAGGGCAAGCCTCTGGCCAGCGTTCTCAGTCTCTATTACCAGAAAACCGTCATGCCTTATTGGGGCGGCGGGACATGGGATGCGCGCCGGTTCCGGGCCAATGATATCATGTATTATAGCTTGATGAATCATGCCCGCGAAAGGGGCTGTCACAAGTTTGACTTCGGTCGTTCCAAATATGGCACCGGCGCTTTTTCATTCAAGAAAAACTGGGGCTTTGAACCGGAACCGCTGTCTTATGCGACGCGCACCGCCGATGGTGAAGAGGCTCGCGATGTCAATCCGATGAGTCCCAAATATAGGGCGAAGATCGCGCTGTGGCAGCGTCTGCCCTTGGCAGTTGCAAACCGTATCGGACCGATGATTGCCAAGGGCCTTGGCTGATGGGTGAAATCCTGTTTCTGGCGCATCGCGTCCCATGGCCGCCAAACCGTGGCGACAAGATTCGCTCGCACCATTTCCTGCAAAAGCTGATGGACTGCGCGCCGGTCCATATTGCCTGTTTTGCTGATGACGAAGCGGAAAAGCAGGTCGGCTGGAATCGAAAAGCGGAACTGGCTTCTTGTGAAATCGTCGTGCGGAAAAAACCGAAATGGCGGGCAGGGATTGAAGCCTTGGTCACGGGGAAGCCGGTATCATTGCTATCGTTCGCAAGCTCCGAAATCAGTTCCTATGTCGCGCAGCTGATTGCCAATCGGCCAATAGATTGTATCTTCATATTTTCCGGACAAATGGCGCAATTTATACCCGCGGATTATCGCGGCCGTGTGGTGATGGATTTTGCCGATGTCGACAGCGCGAAATTTGAAAGCTACGCGGACGAAGGGTCTGGACCGATGGCCTGGGTCAATCGCCGGGAAGGGCGCTTGCTGCGGAGCTTCGAGAAGACGGTCGCCGAACGGGCCGATCATATCCTGTTTGTCAGCCAGGCCGAGGCCGAGCTATTCCGGCAGCGGTCGGGACTGTCGGGTGATCGCGTGAAGGCGGTTGGTAACGGTATCGATCTGGCGTTTTATGGAGCGCAAGATGTTGACCCAGCGGTCACTGGAAATAGCGGGCCGTTGATCCTGTTTACCGGTCAGATGGATTATCAGCCGAATGTTCAGGCGGTGGAGAGTTTCAGCACAAAGGTCATGCCAGATATTCTCGCGCGTTTTCCCGATGCACGATTTGCGATTGTCGGGCGGGCACCGTCGGAAAAGGTGCGACAACTTGATCGGCAGAATGGCACGATTGTGACGGGCGCGGTGGACGACATTCGCAGCTGGATCATGGCCGCCGATGTT
>CAJQNR010000174.1 GCA_905479715.1 uncultured Sphingorhabdus sp. | reverse complement strand
CTTGCCCTGCCTGACCGTGATCGAAGGGCGGATTCCTGTTTCTTCAAACAAGCTGCCGGCAGCGCCGGATACCAGGGCCTCCGCGCGATTTTTCGCTTCTTCGGCGAGAGTCGCCTGAACGCCGCCCCACGCGACAAAGTCCTCGCTCTCTACCAGCGCCAGAATGTGCAACCCGCTGTTGGTCTTCATCGCACGGCGCGAGGCAAAGCGAAGCGCCAGGCTTGCCTCATCGGTCTCGTCGATCACCACAAGATATGTACGCATGAACCCTCCTCCTCCTGTCAGAAATACCTGTTGCGACAAAAATGCTCGCAAGGCAAGCAACCGCCCTTGACGCCATTGGCGCAATGTTCGACAGCTTTAAGCGAAAACAGGACTTATTTCAGGAAAGATCACCGGCCATGCCCATCAATCTCCAAATGCCTGCGCTCTCCCCAACGATGGAAGAAGGGACGTTGGCGAAATGGCTCGTGAAGGAAGGCGACAGCGTCTCTTCCGGTGATTTGCTCGCCGAAATCGAGACCGACAAGGCGACGATGGAATTCGAGGCGATTGACGAAGGCGTCATTGCCAAGATTGTCGTCCCGGAAGGAACGGAAAATGTGAAGGTTGGCGATGTGATCGCGATTATTGCCGAAGAAGGAGAAGAAGTGTCTGTCGATGATCTGGAAGTTGGCGAAAGTGCCGCGCAGGATGATGCTGAGGAACCGGCTGCGGCGGAAAAGGTAGCAGAACCGGCTCCCAAGGCGGCAGAAGCGGTGCAGAAGAGTGCGCCGAAGGTTGCGGATAGTGCGCCCAAAGCCAATGGCTCGTCCCCGGATGATCGCCTCAAGGTCAGTCCGCTGGCGCGGCGTCTTGCCGAGCAGAAAGGCGTCGACCTCGCCACATTGTCCGGCTCCGGCCCCGGTGGACGGATTATCAAGGCGGATGTCGACGCTGCAGAAGGTGGCACCGCTCCGGCCAAGAGCGAAGCGGCCGCTGCGGCTCCCAGCGCGGCACCTGCACCAGCAAAAGCCGCCACAAAGGCTCCCGCAGCGACCTCCGGTGATTTCGACATTCCGCATAGCGCAGAAAAACTGTCCGGCATGCGCAAGACCATCGCCCGCCGCCTGACCGAGGCGAAACAGTCGATCCCGCATTATCGGGTCAGCATTGATGTCAATATCGACAAATTGCTGAAACTGCGCGGTGAACTCAACGCCT
The DNA here is from genome assembly GCA_905479715.1 of uncultured Sphingorhabdus sp. Taxonomy (GTDB): domain Bacteria; phylum Pseudomonadota; class Alphaproteobacteria; order Sphingomonadales; family Sphingomonadaceae; genus Parasphingorhabdus. Next base: position 26,608 of record CAJQNR010000174.1, on the reverse strand, counting down.
CGCTCGAAGCGCGTGGCGTCAAGCTGTCGGTCAACGATCTGCTGATCAAGGCACAGGCGGTCGCGCTGATGCAGGCACCCGACAGCAATGTCAGCTACACCGAAGAAAATCTGATCCGCTACCAGCGCGCCGATATCGCGGTTGCGGTCAGCATCCCCGGCGGCCTGATCACCCCGATCATCACCAGCGCCGACACCAAATCACTCAGCACCATCGCCACCGAAATGAAGGACCTCGCCGAGCGCGCCAAGGCCGGCAAGCTGAAGATGCACGAATATCAAGGCGGCACCGCCAGCCTGTCCAACATGGGCATGTTCGGGGTGACGTCTTTTGATGCCGTGATCAATCCGCCGCAGGCTATGATTTTGGCAATCAGCGCGGGGATCAAGAAACCGGTGGTGATCGACGACAGCGTCCAGATCGCCACGATCATGACCGCGACCGGAAGCTTCGATCACCGTGCGATCGATGGCGCGACCGGTGCGGCCTTCATGAAGGCGTTCAAGGATACGGTGGAGAACCCACTGGGAATGCTCGCTTGAGCGATCTGACCAAAAAAGTTCCCACCATCCGCACCATTGTCATGCCGGCGGACGGTAATCCCTATGGCGTCGCATTCGGTGGCTGGCTGATGGGGCAGATGGCGCAGGCGGGCGGCGCGCTGGCGGCAAAACATAGCAAGCACCAGTCGGTTGTGGTTGGTGCCAATGATGTCAGTTTTGGCCATCCGGTCGAAATTGGCGATGAATTGTCGGTCTATGCCGACTTCATCAAAATCGGCCGCAGTTCGATGACCGTCCAGGTCGAGGCCTATCGGCGTGACCGGCATGCGGATGAAATGATGAAGGCGGGTACCGGCGTCTACATATTTGTGGCGGTGGACGGCGACGGCAAGCCGGTGCAGGTCCCGGCACTAGTCTGAAGATTATCGAAAAGGAAGAACATGGCAGACACTTATGACCTTATCGTTCTCGGCTCCGGCCCCGGCGGCTATGTTGCGGCGATCCGCGCTTCGCAACTGGGTCTGAAAACCGCGATTGTCGAACGCGAAAATCTCGGCGGCATCTGTCTCAACTGGGGCTGTATCCCGACCAAGGCTTTGCTGCGCTCGGCCGAGGTGTTTCACAATATGAAACATGCTGCGGATTATGGGCTGGCTGCGGAGAAAATCAGCGCCGATCTTGACGCGATCGTCAAACGCTCGCGCGGCGTCGCCAAGCAGCTCAATCAGGGTGTCACCGGCCTGATGAAGAAGAACAAGATTGATGTTGTCATGGGCGACGGCAAAATTACCGCGCCCGGGAAGCTGAGCGTCAAAACCGAAAAGGGTGATGTCGAGCTTGAGGCCAGGAATATCATTATCGCCACCGGTGCCCGCGCCCGCGATCTCCCTTTTGCCAAGGCGGACGGCAAGCGCATCTGGACCTATCGTCATGCCATGACGCCAAGTGAAACACCGACCAAATTGCTGGTCATCGGGTCCGGCGCGATCGGTATCGAATTTGCCAGCTTCTACAATGATATCGGCGTCGATGTGACGGTCGTCGAAATGCTCGACCGGATCGTGCCTGTAGAGGATGAGGAAATCTCAAAGTTCCTCGAGAAGTCTTTGAAAAAACAGGGCATGACGATCATGACCGGCGCTGGCGTGAAGAGCATCGAGACCAGTGACAAGGGCGTCAAGGCGGAGATCGAGGACAGCAAGGGCAAGAAGGAAAGCCATGACTTCAGCCATGTCATCGTCGCCGTCGGCATCATGCCCAATATCGAGACCATCGGTCTTGACGAACTGGGTGTCCAGCCGGACGAACGCTATCATATCAAGACCGACGAATATTGCCGGACCAATATCGACGGCATCTACGCCATCGGCGACTGTACCGCCGGTCCGTGGCTGGCGCACAAGGCGAGCCATGAAGGCGTGATAGCGGCGGAAGCCATCGCCCAGGCCATGGGCAAGGACGGGCATCCCCACGCCATGGATGTCAACAATATCCCCGGCTGCACCTATTGCCACCCGCAGATCGCCAGCGTCGGCCTGACCGAAGCCAAGGCGAAGGAGGCGGGCCATGACGTCAAGGTCGGGAAATTCCCCTTCATCGGCAATGGCAAGGCAATTGCACTAGGCGAGACCGAAGGTTTCATCAAGACCGTATTTGACGCCAAGACCGGCGAATTGCTCGGTGCCCACATGATCGGCGCGGAAGTTACCGAACTGATCCAGGGTTATACGATCGGCAAGACGCTGGAAACGACCGAGGCGGAACTGATCAACACGGTCTTCCCGCATCCCACGCTCAGCGAAATGATGCACGAAAGCGTGCTCGATGCTTATGGGCGTGTCCTGCATATGTGACAGTTTCTCCGGGGAGGGAGAGGGACAGGCCGGCTTGTCGAGCGACGACTATCCTCCTGCGCCTGGCATCAAAGAAAAAGGCATCGCGGACCAACGCCGCGATGCCTTTTTAAATTCTCCGCTTTCCGGGTTGGGGCGGATCGGGCGATAATCAGCCTTGCAGGGTCGATTTGTTTGCAAAACGTGCGAACAACGTGCCGTCGAGCGCAAGATAAAGCAGACCAAGACCTGCAAACCACATCATGTCATTCTGGGCTACCTGCCAGACGATCGCCGGAACGAAATTCTGCACGCCGCCGAGGAACAGTGCTGCAACCAGCAAAAGCGCCTGATAGGCGACAAAGGCCCCGGCAAAGGCAAGGCCTACCGAGAGCAGCGACCGATCACCGCGCAGGTCGAGAATCTTCTTCGCGACCACCAGCGAGACCATCGCGGTGACGCCAATGGCAAGACCGTGGCCGTAGCTTGTCGCGCTATGCGGATAGCCGAGCAGCAGATAGCCGACCGCCTGATTGGCGAACCAGGCGCCGCCCATCCACAGCATTGCCTTGCGAAATGGAACCGTTGCCGCAAGCAACGCCGCCAGCGCAGCGAAAGGGAATATGCAGGCCAGCGCGAGACTGCCCAATACCGAACCCATTGCCAATATGGCTGCCCAGATATTTTCAGTGGGTGAAGAAGATTGACGGACTTGCATCGATAATATTCCCTTTTGCTTGGTGACTTTAAAAACGTGCGCGGGCGCCGACATAGGCCGAACAGCCGAGCGTGCCAAAATCAGTGGCTGTTTCATAGGTGACATCGAACAGATTGTCGATACGCCCGAACAGTTCGATATTGCTGGTGACCGGCATGTTGGCGCGGACGCCCGCCACGACATAGCCGTCGATCCGGCGGCTGTTGGCAAGATCATCGAAACTGTCGCCGACCATCTGCATGTCGGCACCAAGGTCCAGACCGAAGCCGGTCTTGTAGCGGGCATCGAGATAGAGGCTGCTCGCCGGACGGCGGGCCAGTTCATTGCCGAAATTCGCGCCGGTCGAGCGGTTCTCGGTGTCGAGCCAGGTAAAGTTGGCATTGACCGAGAAACGTTCGCTTGGCGCAATCGACAATATCGCCTCGGCCCCGCGGGTGCGGTTGCGTTCGATATTCAGCGTCGTGCCGAACGGACGGCTGCCGCTGGTGCAGACCGCCGGTGCCGGGTCCGGGGCCACCGGACAGGCGGCAAAGGCAATCTGGTTTTTGGTATCGCGCTGGAACAGCGTGACGGACATTTGAACCGCATTGCCGATCAGCGACTGGTCGATGCCGATTTCGTAAGATTTTGCGGTCTCCGGTTGCAGGTCCGGGGTGCCATATCCGAACGGGCGGTCGTCAAGATCGATCAGGGAAGGAGCCCGGAAACCCTCGGCATAGCTGGCGCGGATGGTTGGTCCATTTTCGCTGATCCGATAGGCCAGATTGCCGGCAAGGCTGGTGTTGCCACCGAAATCATCATGCTCGTCATGACGCACCCCTCCGGTCAGGGTCAGGCCGTCCACGGGCTTGTATACCGTCTGGAAAAACAGCGAGTCGATGCCGGTCGAATCCTCTACGCCGCTATTCTCATAGCGACTATTCTCCATCTCGGTACCGAAGATGAAGCGCAACTGCTCGCTGACCGCAAAATCACCGCGATATTCAAACCGCTCGGTGCGACCGCGGGGCAGCGAGGTGAAAAAGGGATTGATGATATCGCGGTTGATGTCGGCGATGCTGAAGGCGAAACGGTTCTGGAACCGTCCGTCAAAGGCGGTCGCATGGATGCTGGCGCTGCCGTAAAATTCCTCGGCCAGAGAATATTGGCTGTTGTCGGAACTGAACGGCGGAAAGACGCTGTCATTGTCGACCCGGCTGTCGGCATAATAGCCATTGGCCTCGAAACGGATCGTGTCGGTCAGGTCTACCAGCAGCCGTCCGGATGCCGAATATTGGCGATAGCCGTCCGCTTCGGTGCCGCCGGAATAGGTACTGATGCCATCGGTGCTGACATAGCCACCGCCAATGCTCAGGCCAACCGGACCGATCTTGCCGGAGGCATTGCTGACCATCCGCACGGTGTCATGCGCGCCATATTCGCCCTGAGCAAACAGGGTGAGGTCTTCGGTCGGGCTTTTGGTAATCACATTGACCACACCACCGACCGCCTGACTGCCCCAGGTCACGCCATTGGCGCCGCGGAGGACTTCGACCCGTTCGATATTGCCAGCGGTCAGGTTGCCGAAATCAAAGGCACCATCGGGGGAGGAGGGGTCGTTGACCCTGATGCCGTTGATCAGCACCAATGTCTGGTCACTTTCCGCGCCCCGTATCCGCACCGAGGTCTGCGAACCCAGCCCGCCGCTCTGGGTGACGGCAACGCCCGGCAGTTCCCGCAGCAGGTCGCTGACCGACACCGCCTGTTGTTCGCGGATATCCGCTTCGGTGATGACCGAGATCGCGGTTCCGGTCTCTTCGATATCCTGTTCGATCCCGGTGGCGGTGACAATGATCTCGCGATCGTCGGCGGTCTGCGCGGCGGCGGCAGAGACATAGGCGGTAGACGCCAGAAGCGTGGCAATGAAACGATATTTAGACATGAATCTTCCCTTTTGTTAACGACGTCACTTGCCGTTACGCAGGGGAAATCCCCGTTCACCCGACACACCCCGTCCGGCTGAAGAACGACGATATAGGGCAGGTCTCCTGACTCACGGATCGCTGCTGATATGCCGCCTTCCCAGATCCGGAGATCCAGTGGCCTGTGGCATATCGGCTAGCCGCTTACAGTTGCGGGGGCAGTACCGGATTCGAATCGGGCGCAAACCCAATGCTCACCGGTTTCCCTTTGAATTCTCGATTAAGAGAAACCCGATATCTGCGGCTCTATTCGCTGCAGATCATTCCGGTTGCAACCCCCAATTTTCATTTTGTCGGCGAGTCGGGTTTCGTCGCCATGTGTGCGCGCCGAAACGGGATCGCGAGAATTGGACAAATTGCGCTTAGGTCATTGTTTAACGACAAGATAATTCGGAATGGCGGATGCTGAATCTGCTTCCCGCGGGAAAAGCAATTATGGTATAGCAAGGCTTCATTTAGGGAATGATAGTCATGATTGCATTTTTGAGTATTGCCTTGTTCACCACAGTATCTGCCGCCACCATCGCCGACGCGGAAAGCGCGCGGGTCGATTATTCCAACTGTCTCGTCGACTTTACGACCGCCCAGCTGGATATGAAAACCGGTACCGCAGCATTCAAGAAAGCGGCCAAGAGCGCCTGTGCAGACGAGCGCAATGCGATGATCTCGGCAATGGAAAAAGACGAAATATCATATGGCAGCTCGGCCAGCGAAGCGACCAGCTTTGCCACGGAAGAAGCCGATGGCGTGTTATTTTCCTTCACCGATGCCTATGCCGGATATGCAAGCTCCAGCACCCGTCCGGTCAAGGAATAATAGACGCGCCGCTCGGGTGCCTGATCTCTGAGCGCGGTTGGCACAAAGGCTTTCCAGTATTTCGCGACATTGACCAGCCTGGCAGACCGCTAGTCGCTGTTTGTCTCGCCTTGCTCGAACGCCTGCCATCCGCCGCCCAGTGACTTGTAGGCCGCGACCGCCTGCCGGAGCGCGTCGGCTTTGACGCTGGCTAGCGAAGCCCGCGAACGGGCGGTTGCCGCCGTCGCATCCATCAGCGCAAGCTTATTGTCTTCACCAGCGGAATAGCGCTTTTTCGCCAGGCTTTCATTTTCGGTCGCGTGGGCCAGTGCGGCGCTGGTTCTGGCGACCCGTTCAACCGCACGACTATAGCGGGTCAGCGCCGTTTCGCTTTCGTTGAGCGCGGTCAGGATTGTGCGCTCGTAATTGATGGCGGCGGCCTCGCTACGGGCATCCGCTGCGCGGATCTGGGCTCTGATCGTTCCCATCTGGAACAGCGGCCATGACAGCGATGGGCCAAAGGAAAAGCGCGTCGAACCGGCTGAAAACAGGCCGTCACCATCACGGGCCTGCTGACCAACGCTGCCGAGCAGGGAAAAACTGGGAAAGAGATCGGCGGTGGCGACGCCAACCCGGTTTGTTGCCGCGGCGAGGCGATATTCGGCCGCACGAATATCCGGACGGCGGCGCAGGACATCCGAAGGTGTCCCTGCCGACAGGGCAGACGGCAGGTCGGGCAAGCTGCCGCCATGGGCAACCCGCTCGAGCAGATCTGCCGGGTTTCGCCCGGTCAGCAGCGCCAGACGATAGGCGGCGACCCGTGCGCTTGCCTGTAGCGGCGGCAATTGCGCGGCGGCTTCTTCCGCCTGAACCGCTATTTGTGCGGTTTCGGATTTGGGCGCTTCCCCGCTGCTGCTGCGAAGCCGGGACAGGTGCAGTTTTTCCTGCAAGGCTGCGGCCTGTGCCGCAACTGCATCGGCAGAGGCCTCGGCGCTGCGCATATCAATATAGGCCGCAGCGGTTTCCGCGATCGCGCTGAGCAGGACGGCGCTTTGCTGCTCCTGTCTTTCGGCAAGATCATTGGCCCGCGCCTTGATATTGTTGCTGTCGCGGCCCCACAGATCGATTTCCCACGACGCATCGAAACCCGCATCGAACAATGTATAGTCGCGCTCGAAGCCCGGAATTATGCCGACCGGTATCTGTCCTTCTTCGCTCAGCTGGTTGCTGGTGACCGACCCGGTCAGCGCGCCTTCCGGAAGACGCCCCCCCTTTGCAGCTTCGAGCAGCGCCCGCGCTTCGCGAACCCGGGCCGCGGCTTCGGCGACATCAAGATTGCGCGTGGCCGTTTCCTCCACAAGTGCGGTCAGAAGGGGATCATCAAATTGTTGCCACCAGTTTCCGTCAATCGCGCTGCTGTCGCTTGTCGAATGAAACTGGACGGGTGGCGTAACATCGGGGCGGCTATGGTCAGCGCCCATGGCGGTACAGGACGACAGAAATATCGCCGCGCTCAGGACATATATTCCGGGTGACTGGGACATATTGCGGTTACTCCATTCTGTGCCGGAACAGCCAGGCTGCCGCGGACAGTGTAAAGATGGAAATGATGATGAGCGGAACGGTGTTGGCCAGCACTTCGATAAGTGGCATGGCTTTGAGGAACACGCCCTGGACGATGACGATGAAATGACGGATCGGATTGGCGAGTGCAATCCGCTCGAGCCAGTACGGGACATTGTCGATTGGCGATGCATAGCCAGACAAAAGCACCGCGGGCGTGATGAAGATGAACGTGCCGAGAAAGGCCTGTTGCTGCGTTGTCGAAAGCGATGAGATGAAAAGCCCGACACCGATGACCGACAACAGATAAAAAATGATCGCACCGAAAAGAAGAATGAGCGATCCTTGGAGCGGTACGTCAAAGACGAAGACCGCTGCGACAATGAAGATGGTCGAGTTCAACAGCCCGACCAGAAAGGGAGGGATTGATTTGCCGATCAGGATTTCATGCACCCTCAGCGGCGTCACCATCAGTTGATCAAATGTGCCCAGTTCCCGTTCACGGGCAACCGACTGGGCGGTGACCGACAGGGTCGTAATCGCGCTGATCATCGCGATCAGACTGGGAAGAACAAACCACAGATATTCGAGATTGGGATTGAAGGCATTGGTCGCGATGATTTCGCTCGGCGTCGTCATGCCCTTATCCTGTCGGGCCGCGTTGAGGGACATGTTGAGACTGGTTGTAATTTGTCCCAGATAACTGCTCACAATCTGCGATGCATTGGAGCGGCGGCCATCATAGACTATCTGGAGCGGGGCAGGGTGCCCTGCCTTCAGATCAGCGCTAAACCCTTGCGGAAAATATATTCCGGCAATCGCATCCTGTTCGTCAATCGCCTTTTCTATCGCCTTTTCCGATGAGACCCGCGTCACTGACCGGAAATTCGGGCTCCCCTGGATGCGCTGGACAAGTTCGGCGGTGGCGGCGCCGCCATCGCGGTCGAGATAGACAATATCGGCATTTTCGACGGCAAGCGTTGATGCATAGCTGAACAGAACAAGCTGCAATATCGGCGGCGCAACAAGGGTAATGCGGCCCTTCTTGTCGCGGAGTATCGCCAGCAATTCCTTGATCACCAGCGCCTTCATCCGCGCCCAGGCCGGCCAATGTGTAAATGCGGGTGCAGCCATCAGTCGAGACTCTTTCTGGTGACCCGAAAAATCAGGACAAAGAACAGCGACCCAAATCCCAGCAATATCGCAATATTGGGCAGCAACAGCGGCCAGACATTGCCGGTCAGGAAAAGACTTTGCAACGGCGGGATCAGGTAACGCGCGGGCACGGCATAGGTGATTGCCTGAATCCATCGCGGCATCGAACTGATCTCGAAGATAAGCCCGGAAAGCAGAAAGGCGGGCAGGAAGGCGGTCAGAAGCGCGACCTGCGAGGCCACAAACTGGTTCCTGAGAGCCGCGGATATCAACAGTCCCTGGCCGAGCGCCGGCATCAGAAATGCGGCGTAGAGAATATATAATGCGAGTATCGACCCTCGGAACGGAACATCGAAGATAAAGACCGCCATCAAGGTGCAGATGGTCGCCGCAATCAGGCCGAGAATGAAATAGGGGGTCATCTTGGTGATGATGAATTCGGGGATTGTAACCGGCGTGGCGATCAGCGCTTCCATCGTTCCGCGTTCCCATTCCCGGGCGACAACCAGCGCCGTCAGCAGGCTTCCGATCATGGTCAGGATCACCGCAAAGGAACCGGGGACGAGGAAATTCCGGCTGGTCAGGGCGGTGTTATACCAGAATTGCGGCATCACCTGGATACCGCCGCTTTGGGTTTGTTTGCCCTCGGCACTTTGCGAGGCCAACCACTGGGCATGAACCCCTTGCGCATAGGCGCTGACGAAATTGGCGGTGCTGGGGTTGCTGCCATCGGTGACGATTTCGATCTGCGCGGTCTTTCCGCTTGCAGCATAGCGGCGGTCAAAATCGGACGCTATTGTCACGATCCCCCTGATCCGGCCTGCGGTCAGGTCGGCGAACAGCGCTTCCTTGTCATTGGATTGCGTTACGTCAAAATAGGGCGAGTTCGCATAAGATGCTGCCAGACTGCGGCTTGCCGAACCGCTGCTTTGCTGGATCAGTCCCAGCCTAACGACCGAAGTGTCGAGCGAGACGCCATAGCCAAACAGGAAAACGAGCATGATCGGGAGGAATACGGCGATCAGGATCGTCGACGGATCGCGCAGCACTTGCAGCATCTCTTTGGTAAAGAGTGCGCGAAGCCGCCGGGAAGAGAGAGCGCTGGCCATATCAGGCTGCTTCCTTCGCCGGATCCGAATTTTCGCGAACGATATCGGCATTTTCGATCATCGCGATAAATGCATCTTCCATGGTGAAATGGGCCGCATCCTCCTTGCCCGCCATTGCAGACGCTTCCTTTTTCAGGTCATCGGGGGTGCCGAAAGCAATCGTCTCGGCCCGATAGATCAGCGCGATGCGGTCACAATATTCCGCTTCTTCCATGAAATGGGTGGTGACCAAAACGGTGACGCCTTTCTCGACCAGTCCATTGATATGCTGCCAGAATTCCCGTCTTGTCGTCGGGTCGACCCCCGAGGTCGGCTCATCCAGAAACAGCACCGGCGGCTGGTGCATCACCGCGCAGCATAATGCCAGACGTTGCTTGAAGCCGAGAGGTATGCCGCCTGCATCGCTGCCGAGAAACGGGCGGAGTTCCAGCGTATCGATCATTGCCTCGATACGACCTTTGGCGGTCTGACCGGACAGGCCATATATCCCGGCGAAAAATTCAAGATTCTGGCGCACGCTCAATTCCCCATAGAGCGAAAATTTCTGCGCCATATAACCCAGAGCGCCCCGCGCATCCGCACGCGAATGCCGGAGGTCATATCCAGCGACGCTGCCATTGCCTTCGGTTGGGCTGAGCAGTCCGCACAGCATTTTGAAGGTTGTTGATTTTCCCGCACCATTGGGCCCGAGCAATCCGAAAATTTCGCCGCGGGGGATGGAGAAGTTCATGTCATGCGCGGCCGTGAAATCGCCAAATTTCTTGGTCATCCGGTCGGCGACAATCTGCGGTTGGTCGGTTGCCTCAATTTGCCGATAGTCCTTGGCCAGTGCGCTTTGTCCGTCCGGGCCACCGCCCAATATGTCAATGAACGCATCTTCGAAACGAGGCGCTACCGGGGTCAGCCGGCCATTTTCCGCGCCGCTGATTCCGGAGACATCCGGGATGATATTTTCTGCGAATAACAACCGGATAGCATCGCCCTGAATCGTGCCGTCCCGGACCCCCTCGCGATTCAGTGCGCTCGCCAGCACCTCGCGTTTATTGCCGTCAAAATGGTCGAGCCTGAACACGCGATCTTTGACCGAACCGGTCAAGACGTCCGGCTTTCCGCCGAATAATTTCTGTCCCTGATTGAGCAGATGGACATGATCACAGGCTTCTGCCTCGTCGAGATAGGCGGTCGACCAGACAATCCCGATCCCCTCGGTCGTCAGATCCTTGACCATCTTCCATAGCTCGCGCCGGGACACCGGATCGACGCCGACGCCCGGTTCGTCGAGCAATAGCAGTTTCGGCGTGTTGATAAGCGCACAGGCCAGACCAAGCTTCTGTTTCATGCCGCCTGAAAGATTGCCCGCCAGACGGCTTGTAAAGCGATGCAGGTCGGTAAAATCAAGCAGTCGCGCAAAAGTGTCCTGGCGTTCATCCCTGTCGAGATCGCGGAGGTCGGCATAGAGGTCCAGATTTTCCTGAACCGACAGGTCTTCATAAAGGCCAAAGCGCTGCGGCATGTAGCCGATACGCTGGTAGACCGATTCCGGATCCGCGCTAACATCTATCCCGTCGACAAGAATTGTGCCGTCATTCGGCGTCATCAATCCCGCGAGCAGCCGGATCAATGTGGTCTTTCCCGCACCATCGGGACCAACGAGCCCGGTTATTTCTCCCGCACGGACATCAAAATCAACGCCGTCCAATGCGGTTATCGCATCGTCCTTCCTGCCCGATTCAGCATCAAATATTTTGGTGATATTGCTGGCCGAGGCGACAATATTGGTCATTCATTGGGCGCCTGACTTTGGTCCTTGGCCCGCGCCAGCGTCAGCGTGACCGGCTGCCCCTGACGCAGCGCATTGTCGGGATCCTTCACGACGACACGGAAGCGATAAACAAGATCGGCGCGCAAATCCTCGGTCTGCACGGTCTTCGGCGTGAATTCCGCGCTCGGCGAAACATAGCCAATCGTGCCGTGATAGATTTTGTCGCTGCTGTCGGTCCTGACCGTAACCTTGCTGCCCGGAGTGAGCAGGCCTAGCTGCGTCTCCGGCGCATAAGCGCGGATATAGACCGGCTTGTCGATCGTCAGCGTGTAGATGGTCGCGCCGGGACTGACGATGGCGCCCGGTTCCTGAACCCGCGAAAGAATGATGCCGCCGGAAGGGGCGACAAGCTGTCCTTCGCTTAACCGCGTACGCGCCTGCGCAACGTCGGCCTCCGCCTGCGCGACGGCAGCGGCATTGGCCGCGATATCTTCGCGGCGGCTTCCGGCACGCAGCAGGGACAGGCGCTGGCTGGCATTGCTGACCGCGGCCTGCGCCACTTCATAAGCTTCGCGTGACTGTTCGAACTGGGCGCGGGACACGGCGCCGCTCGCCACCAGATCGCGCCGTCGTTCCCAAGCCGCCCGCGCCTGCTTGAGTTGCGCGCGGGCCTGATCGACCTGCGCGGCGGCCGCACCGATTTCCTGAGGACGGTTGCCATTGCGGCTTTTGACCAGTTGCGCGCGCGCACTCGTCAATCGCGCCTGCGCTGCCCGCAGGTCATCACCGAGCGATTGCTGATCAATGATCGCCATCACGGCGCCCTTTTCAACCCGCTCGCCTTCGTCGAAATTCATTTCGGTGATCCGCCCGGATTGTTCAAAAGCGAGATCCACTTCCCTGATATCGACATTGCCGTAAAATTCTGCCTGTCCGTCGTCGCCGGACCACAGCCCGAATCCCGATGTAAAAATCGCGGCCAAGGCAAGGGCGATAGCGATCACGGCAATGATGATAATCCGTTTCGGCATGTCTATTTCTCCTGCGGCGCCAGCGCGGCCATTACAAATGCTCTGCCGCTCATGAATATTTCGGTCGGTTCCATTTCGCTTTCCTCAAGCGCGACCATCCGCGCGAGGTTCATGAATACGCCGCCGCCAAGACGGGCGAGCAGTTCCGGCGCGATGTCATTCCGGATCCGTCCATTTTGCTGGTCCCGGGCGATGACGGCTGCCATCCGGGCATAATGCTGTTCCCGGAGATCCGCCGCATGCGCAGATGTGCCGAAGGGCATGGAATGCTCCTCCAGAAACGGCATGATGTCGTGATATTCCTGGAACAGCTTCAGCAGTTTCCCAGTGATAGTCGGCATCATTTCGAACATCGGTTTTTCCGTCTGGAAGACTTCGTTGATCGTGCCCATCATCTGTTCATTAAAAATATCGGCAAGCGCCTTCGACAGATCTGCCTTGGATTTGAAATAGCGGTAAAAGGTTCCCTGCGCGACCCCGGCTTCGTCGACAATCTGCGGAACGGACGTGCCTTCATAGCCTGCCTTTCCGATCAATTGCCGCGCGGCCTGCAATATCCGTTCGCGGGCATCCCCGGGCGGTCTTCCGCGCAATGCTTTCCTTGTTTCGGTCAATCGACTCGGCCCTGTATTAAATAGAATGACTGTCATTATATAAATAATTGGCAAAGTCAAACATCATCGGTGAGCGGGATGGAGGCAGGGGGATCGGGCCGGAATTCCGGTCGATTTCAAACCCCGGCAATCAGGAGCCGTTGGCCGCAGTGACGTTACTATAAGAAATGCCCGAGCGGCCGGGGCTGGCGGCAGCGCGCCGGCCAGCCTGCTGCCAATCCCTAACGTGAATCTGGATCGAGCCCACAACGCGTCCGAAAATTGATATCGCCGATACGGGCTGCAATCTCGCCTGCAGGTGCGGAGAGGGGCCCGTGCTGGGTCGCAATGGCATTGATCGGCGGCATCTTGCGCACCGGGTCGAGCAGCCACTGGTTGAACCGGGTGGCAGAGGAATTTGCAGCCGAAGGATTGACCGGCGTGATCAGCTTGGCGATGAACAGCGCATCGGCGACGTTGAGGATGTCGGCGGCGGTGCCTGCCTCGCCGCTATCGCAGATCTGGCGCAACGAAGCCGGGCCATTGTCGAGGCGTTTCAGAATCGCCTGTGCGCTCTGGTTGTCGAAGCGGATCGTGCCGGCGGCTGTCTGTGTGCGATATTCTGCCTCGCTCGGTGGTTTGTTGACGATCCAGAAACTGTCGAGCCGCGCGGATTTGACGGCAGTTTCGGAACATTGTTCCGCCGGTCCCCTTGAATAGAGATCAACCCGGAACCAGCAATTGAGGAACATATCCGCCATGATTTCACGGGTTCCCCAATTTATCGTCGCCTGCAACTGTTCGCGCTGGGCTTTCTTGAAGGCGAAGTCATCGCGCAAGCGATCGGGCCTTGCCGGACCGACAAAATGCAGATCATGGGTTGCCGCGGTTGCAATCGCTTCGCCCGACCAGAGCGGCTGCCAATGGCCATTGAGATATTCATGGGCAAAATAATCGGCGGGAAGCTGTGCCTGCAATCCGGCCAGCCATTCAAAATGCTCTTCGCCAATCACGGCCATTCCGGCCTTGCTGGCGGCGCGGGTCAACGCGACCGCCTGATCAAACCGCTCTGTCGGAGATCCGGTCAGTCCCTCGGCCAGCGCGCCCACCAATTTCTGGAAAGAGGCAATCGGCGTCCATCCGGGCAGGCAATTGTAACCGATAGCGGCGATACCGTCGGGATTGAGACTGTGCGATATCAGCTTGAGCATCGCATCCTGATTTTGCGGACTGATCCAGCTCCACACGCCCTGCACGGCGGCATAATCTGCGGCAATTGGCGCGGCGGACAGCGCATCGGAAAAAGTCTCGCAGCGCAGCTCGATATTATCCAGGCCCAGTTCCGCAATGATCCGCTGTCCGCGTTCGATATGTCCGGGCATCGCATCGATACCGACAAAATGCGCGTCTGGACAGGATGCCGCATGAGCGATCAAGCCGAGACCGTCGCCGCAGCCGATATCGACCATCGTGAATGATTGCTTTCCGCACCGCGGCGGCTGGATCGCGGCGTGGAGCAGCATGACATCGAGCGACGAAGGCGAGAAATCGGCGTGGAAGCTGCTCGGATAGAGCGAATCGCCTACATATCCGTCAATATTTCGGGGCAGGGAATCAGGCTGTTGCATGTCAGCGACGCTCGCAAGACCACTTGTTTCGAGCCAGTTTATTCGCGCCCGATTTGATCAAGCCGTCTCTGTTTCGGGCCATTTTACCTGTCCTTGATTCTGCAGCCGTTTGTCGGAAATTTTTCAATTTCCGCTCCCGATCATGTCTCAGAAATATGTCCTCGGTCGAGGCCATTCAAACCCGGCCAGAATCCGCCGGGTTTGAAGCCATCGCGTGTCGTTTTAAAATTTGTTTCTGGCCGGGTCCTTCAGATTGTCAATCTTGATGGCGGCCGTACCGATCTTGATTCCGATCTTGCCGATCTTGTCGTCGGTGGAACTGATTTCGCCGTGGATATCACCAATCTTCAAATAGGCTGCGCCAGCGCCACCGGTTACATTGTCGAGTTCATTTTCTTCCAGTTCAACGGTACCCGCATCTGTTATCTTATCCTGCGAATTGTTTTTTCCATTGGTCATATGAATTCTCCTTTCTGCGTGTTTTGATAGGATTTTATTAGCACGATTTCCCGCAATTATTGTGAACTGGATCACCCTTCGGAATTTTTATTTTCCTTGAAAACGGGTTCGGGACCATCACCCACATGTTCGGGATTCTGACATCAGCTCGCGGGCGCGTTCCGGTCCATCAACTGGATCAACCGCAGCATCCGGTCACCCGCAACATGGACCATATCGAGCAACCGTTCATCCAGTTCCTCGCCGACAGAAGCGCCGCCGTTCAGGCTGGCCGTGGTCGTCCGCAGCCGGTCCGATAGAAAGGTTGCTAGCGCCTTGTAAAAGCGTCCGGCAAAGGCAGGGCTGGTCTTGAGTTCCGCTTCGATCGCATCGCGCGGGACCGCTAGCAACCGGCAGGGTTCCGTGGCGATCACATCAGCATCGGGGGGACGTTTCTCGATAAAGGACATTTCCCCGACAACATCGCCTATGCCGAGACGGGCAACGACAGCACCATCGGATAACCGCACCTCCATCGCGCCGCTGGTTAGGAAATAAAGCGCGTGTACCTCCTTGCCGGCATTGATCAGCGTCTCGCCTTCGCCAATCTCGACAATATTGCCGGCCTTCGCCAGAAACAGGATATCTTCCTCTGAAAGATCACCCAATATATATAGCGATTTGCGCATATTCTATTCCTCCATCAACTGGCGTTTCGCCAGCGCCGCGAACGGTCCGTCCGCTGCCATCAATTCGTCATAGGTGCCGCATTCCGCGACTTTTCCGCCATCGAGCACGCAGATGCGGTCGGCCTTTTCAATAGTCGAAAGCCGGTGCGCAATGGTGATGCGGGTCACCGTCATGGCATCCAGCGTTTTCGCCACGAGCGCCTGACTGGCATTGTCGAGAGCACTAGTGGCTTCATCAAAAAACAGAATCTTGGGTTTCGAAACCAGCGCGCGGGCGATCAGGATACGCTGTCTTTGGCCGCCCGACAGCACCGATGCGCCTTCGGTAATCGGGGTGTGGATACCCATCGGAAAATAATCGAGATCACCGGCGAGACCGGCATTGACCGCCGCCTCCATACATTGTTCGAGATCCGCATCATGGGCTCCGCGAATATTGTCGATAATCGATCCGGCGAACAAGGAACTGGATTGCATCACGACGCCGATCTGCGAGCGTAGCAACCCGGTGTGCAGTTCCGCCAGATTCTGGTTATCATAATATATTGCACCCTGCGCCGGGCTTTCAAAGCCGAGCAGCAACCGCAGCAAGGTTGATTTTCCAGAACCGGAACTGCCGACAATGGCAAGATGCCTGCCAGCCTTGATATCGAGCGATACCTGTGACAAAACCGGAGTCTGACCTTCACTATAAGCGAACGTGACGTTGCGGACGCTGATCACGCCAGCAAGCTTGCCGGGATCCGCTCGTCCGGTGGTCAATTCTGCCTTCGCCGTCAATATCGGCATCGCCCGCTCGATTTGTGGCTGGGCGGCATATAACTCGATCATCTGTGAGGACAGGCTGACAAACGCCCCCTGAAACGCTCCAAAAGCGACCAAAAACGCTATGAACATGCCAGGTTCCAGCGCATCGCGGGCCAATATCGCAACGGCGGCGAACAAAATGACCTGAGTGATCGTCTGCCAGCTATCCGAAACGGCTGCGGAATAGCCGGAGATGAAACCCGCCTTGCGTTCGAGCGCACGTTCCTGACCATAGAGACCCGTCCAGCGAAACAGCGCCCGGCTTTCCGCCGCTGCCGTTCGCAATTTTGCCACTGCGCCGATCATTTCATAGCTTTGTTCGGCGAGGTTTCCGTCCAGCGCATATGCCTCGCGGATGAGTGGCATTTGCAGGGCGCGCGTAGCAATGACGATCAATATATAGACCGAGATCAGGGCCGCGGAGATCACCGCCAGCAGCAGATCATAATAGGCGAGCACGAAGAAGTAGAATATCGAGAACAGAGCGGACAGACCGGCAGACAAGGTGATAGACAGGATAAGCTGGCGCATGCCATCCACCCCGGAAAGCCGCTGGTTGAGATCACCCGCGGTATATTCGCGGAAGAAGGAGGTCGGCAGACGCAATAGCCGGTCGAAAAGGGCGTTGGCCAACCGCGCGCTGGTCTTGCCCTGCATCCGGCTGGTGGCGATGCCCCTAACCGTTGACAATGTATAAGTAACCAGAGCCGCCAGCACCAGACCGCCGCCGATTCCAAATAATAATCCGGCTTCTCCCGCAGGAGCGAGGTCGCTGAGAATCCATCCGGTCGCCAGCGGCGTGACCGCACCGAGAATGCCGACCAGGATCGCGGCAAGCGCAATGCTTTTCAGTTCGGGCCGATTGTCCCGGGTGACAAATTTGACCAGCGACCAGAGGCCGGTGATATCCTCCGGCAGCGGCGCGGACAGCACATAAGTTTGCTGGTCGAACAGCGTGCGGCTATCCTCGTCAATCAAGAAGCCGTCGGCGGTATGATAACAGCCTTTCTGCCAGATCGCGGATATCGGAGCGTGGCCGTCGGCATAGCGCAGGATCACGGGGCCCTGATCGTGCTCGAACCAGTCACCGGTCTGCGTCACCATGCGGGCAGAAAGGCCATATTGCCGGGCAATCGCCGGAACATCATCGAACCGATGCCCCGATGATTGTTTTTGCGCTTCGCCATTGACCGACAGCGCCGCGGCGCAGCGAGCGATCATCGCCGACAGCGAAAGCTCCGCTTGTTCAGAAAGCCTGTCCTTATCCGTTGCTTGCCGGAGACGCTCGAGTTCCCATGCTTCTTTCTGCGCGGCCTGTTGCTCCAATATTGCGCAGAGATCCTGATTAAATTGAAGCAGCGCTTTCGCGGGATCGAACGCCGGTATATCTTGCAAAGCAGCGGTAACGAATTGCTTCCATTCGTCTTCTGCCATCGCCCGTTCAGAGGCGGCAATCGTCCGGACCGCCAGTTTCTTGCGGATGACGAGGATGAAATGTGTCCCGTCCGGAGCGACCGGAAATATTGCTGTTCCGCTGTCTGCAAGGCACAAAAAATATTGTCCGGTATCGGTGCGCAGGTAAAGCTCGGCCTCGCCCTCGGTCACCCGGAATGCTGCGCCATCGCGGGCGCAGATAACGGGCGGACCGGATTCCAAATGCTGGACGTGTCCCTTGTCCGATCGGGCAAGACGGAGACGGGTCATCTCACGCCTCCAGCAGGCGGGCATAGGCCCCGCCTTCCGAGAGCAGGATATTATGCGGGCCGCGCTCGCTGATCCGGCCTTGTTCGAGCAGGATGATCTCGTCGCAGTCGCGGATCGTCGAAAGCCGGTGGGCAATGACAATCGAGGTGATGCCACGCCGCCGGATTGCCTCCATTACCTGATGTTCGCTGACCGGATCGAGGGCGCTCGTCGCTTCGTCAAGGATGATGATTGACGGATTCGTCGCCAGCGCGCGGGCAATTTCGATACGCTGTTTTTCACCGCCGGAAATATTGGTCGCGCCCGATGCGATCTCCGCATCATATCCGCCCGGCCAGGCCATGATCCGGTCATGGATCGCCGCATCCTGTGCAGCGCGCACTATGTCGGCATCGGCTATGCTGTCGTCCCATAATGCGATATTCTCGCGCACAGTACCTTTGAACAGCATCACCTCCTGCCGGACATAGGCAAGTCGGGAGGCGAGCACCGACCGCGGCCATTGGGACCGTGGCAGGCCGTCAATCATGATGGCACCCGACTGCAACTCGACCAGACCGCCGATCATTTTTCCGATCGTTGATTTGCCAGAACCCGAGGGACCGACCAGCGCTATCCGTTGTCCCGGGGCGATATCGATGGTCAGTTGATCGAACAGCGGCGGATCAAGGGGATTGTAGCCGAAACTGGCCGCTTTCAGGCTCACTGAACCGCGTGGAAGCCGATCCCGTTCCTGTGGACCGCTGTCGTCGAACACCGGATCGATATGCTGGTCGAGCGTATCGTCGAGCCGCCCGGTATAGGTACGCAATTGCTGCAGTTCGCCACCAAAGGAGGCGAGGGCGGTAATCGGTCCGGAAAAGCTTAATGCCAGTGCCTGATAGGCAACCAGCTCACCCAGCGTGAACATCCCCTTCATGACCAGATAGCCGCCGCCGATCAGGGTGGTCAGCATGATCAACATCGATATCAATCCGGGCACCGCTTGGGTCCAGACCTGCACCGAGGCGGCCTCCTGAACCCCGTTGATGGTCTTTGCCTGTAAACCGGTCCAGCGGGCGAAAAGCATATTCTCGCCGCCTGATGCCTTGTAGGTTTCGATATCTTTCAGCCCTGCGATGCGGGCCCCCATCAGCTTGCCTTGATCGATCGAAACCTTGCGATATTTTTCCGAGATGACGGCGCTGGTGTAGAGCAGGATGACGACATTCAGGCTAGCCAGCAGCACAATGACGAGCGTCAGAGGGACGCTGAAATAGAGCAAAACGATCAGATAGAATAGCGCCAGCAAAAGGTTGATCGCCGCCTGGATCATCTGTTCGGAAAGCAGCCCGACCAGCCCTTCGTTCAATCGTACACGGTCGGCTATTTCGCCGGTGAAACGCTGTTCAAAAAAACCGATCGGCAGCTTCAGCATGTGCGCGAGCAACTGATATCCGGTCCGTGCCTTCATTTCCCCGCCGAGCCGGACCAGCGCGACCTCCTGCATGGAGATCAGGCCAAAGCGCAGAACGGCGGTTATCGTCATCCCGATCAGGAGCGGCCATAGCCAGTCATCGAGCGAACGAACCAGCACATAGTCGACAAATATCTGGGTGAAGAAGGGAATGATGATCCCGGGGATTACGAGCAGCAGGCTGATCAGGAAGATGAACAACAATCCCGTGCGATAATCTTCGACTCTCCGGATCAGCGAGGCGAGCACCGACGGTCGCTCGTCCGCCATCTGGAATTCCGGGCCGGGCAGGAATGTCAGCACGACCCCGGTGAACCCCAGAGAGAATTCCTCCATTGTCTCCGTCCGGTGGCCCGATGCGGGATCGTTGATATAGACGAGATCGCCCTTGACCCCCTCGATCGTCAGGAAATGGTTGAAATTGACAAAGGCAACCATCGGGAAGTGCAGGTCCGCGATATTTTCCGGTTCGACCTTCAGCCCCTTGCATTCGAGGCCATAATGGCGGGCGGCCTTGAGGATGTTCGACGCCTTTGCCCCGTCCCGGGAAATTCCGCACTGGCCCCGCAATTCCTCGAGCGGCACAAAGCGTTTGTAGCAGCCGAGGATCATCGCAAGCGCCGCCGCCCCGCATTCCGCGGCTTCCATCTGCAATATCGTGGGAGTTTTGACCGGCTTCACGGAGATGATTTCACTTGGCCAGGCCACTGTCACTCGCCACGGCATGGCTGATCCGGTTGCGCACGCCGGGTAAAATGACATCGATCATCAGGCGGCGCTCGACGACGATTTTACCGCTCAGCATCGTGCCCGTGGTCACCGGTCGCTCCGGGCCGTCGGAGGAAGACCAGAGAAAACCGCTGGGGTTACTGGCATGTTTCAGTCGGACGCGAACCTCTATCGGTGCGCCGGCTGCGGACAATTGCTCGACCAGTTGATCATTTTGCAAATAGCGCCGCATCGCTTCGCGGCTCGCCGGCAGCACTGTCGCGGAAACGGTTTCACCCTTGATATGGCCGTAAATTTCCTTGGCCGTGGTCGTCGGCACCAGCTCGACCGCCATCCCCGGATCGATCCGTTTTCCACCATCCGGCGGGACAAAGAGCACCGCTTCAAACGTGCCATCTCCAGCGCTGCCAGCTCCGCTGTCGAGGGTCGCAATCGCCTCTCCCTGCGTCAGGACGTCGCCGGAATTGACCTTGATTTCGAGCACCCGACCCGATTGCGTTGCGCGGACCAGGACCTCGTCGTCGGTCTGGGCCTTCAGTTTCTCCAGTTCGCGGCGGCGCTCCTGCACCAGCTGGCTGTCGTCGAGGCGCAACTGGTCGCGGGCGTTGCGCCGCGCGGTTGCACCCGCGACAATATCGAGTCGTTCCTGCTCCAGTTTCCTGAGATCCGCCCGAATACTGTCGTTGAGCGCAATAACGTTCATCAATTCTTCGCGGGTCGCCGCATTCTGGGCAACGAGATCACGCAGGTTGTCCGCTGTTTTCTGTCGGGTGGCCAGTTGTTCCCGCAGTTCCGCCGCGCGGTTCCGGGTTGCGCGAAGCCGGGCCTGGTCGGCAGCGCTCATCCGCGCTTCCCCGCGCTGATAGACACGTTCGGCCATCCCTGCCTTGGCGACCGCATCGCCTAGCGCTGCCTCGGCGATCTGGATGTCCCGCTCGCGGTTATCGCGGGTCAGCCGGGCAACAATATCACCGCGCGCGACCCGGTCGCCCGGTTTGACCAGAATTGCGTCGACCCGGCCTTCATATTGCACCGCGACCTCGCTCAGTCCGGCGGAATCGATCATGATCCCTTGGGCATTCACCTTGATCGGTACGCTGGTGGTAAAGCCCCAGATCAGCGCGAACAGAACGATTGCGCCCGCCACGGCGAGAAACAGCCAGTTGGCCGGTTTGACCAGACGCAGCGGTTGATCAAGCCGGTCGGGACTCGCCATCCGGTCCATCGCTTCCTGTCTGAATATCTGTCTTGCCATGCGACTAGATCGCCTGTCTTCCCCGGTTGGTGCGACCCAAACCGACTATGCCCCCGTCGATGCGGAATATTTCAGCCACGCTCGACAACATTTGTCAAACAATGAAGCCCGCCGAGATTTTCTGCAAGCAACTGACCTTGCGGGATCGTCCGCACTGCAAATCCAAGATTTTCCCAGATTTGACGGTTCACAGCATCGGTTGCTGCGAGCTCCGGCCAATGGTCATGTCCATATTCCGCCATCCAGACGATATTGCCCCGGTCCCGGCATTGCTGGACCAGAACATTGTTGCCCGATGCATATATCCATGTCCGGCTGCGCTCCTTGATGTCATCCATATAGATCATCGGGAGCGGATTGCGGATCACTGTAAAGTCCTGCGCGACAAGATCGTCGGCGATTTCATCGAAACAATCTGCGAGGCTGTGCGGGTGTAGCGGTGTACCGAGAATCTCGGCGGCCATCGCCGGATCGCCAACCAGGATAATCTGGCGGCCGTCCGCGTCCTGTCCCGCGAGGCTCAGGAACATATCAATATGGAAGACCGGTTGATGCGTGCCGATCTTGTTATGATAGTGGAATATTTCCTGCCATTGCTCTTCGCCAGCCATGGCGGGGCGTGTCATTTGTGCCGCAACGGGCTTGCTGCAACCGATGATGATTTTCTGACATGTGTCGGGGACAAGCTCCGCAATCGTGGCGGGATCATCCAGCGCCGCCACCGTGTCAACGCCGATAAAGACATGGTCCTGGCCGAACAGCATATTGCCACCTTCAAAGCCGATATCGGCATCTGATAGCGAAAAACCGTCCTGATCTGCGAGCAGTTTCAGCCCCGCCAGATCATCCCGCCGGTCGAGAGCATTGCTGACGACGAGAGCCGCTCCTTCCTCGACTGGCACAGCGACAGCGGGATCGCGCGCCCATGCGGTGAGTTTCCATGGTCCGGCGCTGACGATGGTCAACTTGTCCTTGTGTGATTTTGCAACCGGCCATCCGGCCATGATATCGAGCGCGGCAGGTTCGGCGAGCAGTGTAATGCGGCACCCGTCTGCCATGCTGTCAATCAGCGCATTATAGACGCCGGCGAAATGCTCGGCTTCATATAGCGGGACGAATAACAGGATATGTCCAATCGCACCGCCATCGCTGACCAGAAATGGATGCGACATCATATCGCTTTCCCATTGCAATGGTCAGATGTCGCTTCCGTCAACGGTTTCATCCGGCTCTCCGGCGCTGTTCCCGCCGGTCATGGTCTGGTTCCGATCAACTGCCGCTACCGCCGCCCGAAAGGATCGTTTTTCCGGTTTTGGCAATCTTGCGGTCCAAATCGACGCCCAGATTTTTTTCTGTCTCGCCAATAAATTTGCTGCCACCTTGTTGCTGCACATGGGTCAGTTCGTGAGCCAGCAATTGTTTGCCATCGGAACCGCCGGTTACATTATCCAGTTCCTGTTCGTTCAGTTCTTCCGGTGGTTTTTTGCCGGTCATCCCGTTCCTCCTGTAAAATGTCGTTGCCGCCGTCATCTGCTATGACTTCTTGATCGCTCTGACGCCAGCGCCTTTGCCGACGCGGATGCTGGCACCGTTGATCGCTCTGCCGCCGGCACGGATACCCGCCCGAATTCCGGCCTTGTTGGTCGCTCGGATTCCGTCAGCTTCGGTCAGCCGTGGTTTGATGTCGCCCAGCGAGGCGCCGCCGGTTACCTGATCCAGCTCGGTTTCATTCAGTTCTTCGTTTTTTTTCTTCTCGGTCATATTAAATTCCTTCGCCATTGCGGCATATTCATGCTGGATTCTCATCCTGGTTTGTCGGTTGTGGGCTATCAGGTTATTTCAATTTTCTGATAGCCGCCGGTCGTTTCTTTCTTTGAAACAGCACTGGGGCTCGCGGTTGCGCGTGCGCTTTCGCGAGCAGACTGTACGGCAGGGAGCAGCATGCCAACACCGCCGGTTACCTGGTCCAGTTCGCCTTCGTTCAGTTCCTCTGTTTTCATTTTATCGGTCATGCTTGTTCTCCTTCTTCTCAATGTTGCTTGCCGACCCTTTATCCAGACTTTTATCACATTCGGCTGTGAGAGGCCGCACAGGCTGCCGAAAAAATTTATTCGGCATATCGAAACTGGTTTAACCCCCTGTTTTATAGTTTTTATTTTTATCAACCCGAGATATGATTCAGAAAATTCCAACGGAAAAATCTATGGAAGTCCTGTAAATCCGCCACCCAGCGCGAGATGCAAATCGACTCGATTGTTCAGTCGCGCGCGACGGGTCGACAGGAAGGCGCTGCGGGCATCCAGTGCACGTTGCTGGGTCTCCAGCACATTGAAAAAGGGCTCTATGCCCGCGCGATATCGTTTTGTGGATATATCCACTGATTGTTCCGCCGCGTCCGCCGCTGCCAGAAATGCAGCCTCTCGCCGGGCGAGACTGCCATCAATCGCGAGCGCCGTTTCGACTTCGAACAGTGCCTGCAGCGCGGTTTCTGCAAAACGTTCCAATGCTTCGTCACGTTCGCCTTCGCGTTGATCGACCTGCGCGCGCAAGCGTCCGCCCTGAAAAATAGGTTGCAGCAATTGCCCGGCGATTGACCAGATGAAGAAATTGCCGTCGAACAAATTGGCAAAACTTGCCGCCGAATTGCCCGCCGATCCATCCAGTATCAGGCTCGGCAAAAACGAACGCTTTGCGGCGTCCACGCGGTAGCCGGCCGCTTTCAGCCGCAATTCCGCCGCGGCAATATCCGGACGCCGGGCGAGCAGTTCTGCCGGAACGCCGGTCGCCGGGACCGGCGGCAGCTGTGGCAAATACTCCGCCACCGCAATCTGTCCGTCGGGATAGTCGCGAAGCAGTATCTCGAGCTGGCGAACCAGTCGCTCACTATCCTCCCGCCGCAGTTCCAGTCCGCCGCGTGCCGATTGCTGGTCGGTGATCACCAGGGTTTTCAGGCTGAGCGGATCGACGCCCGCCGCGACCCGCAGATTGAGCTGCCGGGTGAGTTCATCATAGGTTTCGAGTACCCGGCTGGAGAGCGCGATCTGCTCATCTGCCTCGATCACCGCAAAATA
This sequence comes from uncultured Sphingorhabdus sp., assembly GCA_905479715.1. Classification (GTDB taxonomy): domain Bacteria; phylum Pseudomonadota; class Alphaproteobacteria; order Sphingomonadales; family Sphingomonadaceae; genus Parasphingorhabdus. The sequence goes on along the minus strand of CAJQNR010000174.1, from coordinate 1,809 downwards.
GGTGCGCACCGTTTGCGCCGCTACAGCCTGCCTTGTCGCGCGCAAAGTGGCGATGCTCGCAAGATAATCTGCACGGCTGGCTGCATTTTGTGCGGACAGCTTGCCCCATAGATCCGCCTCCCAACTGACGCTCACCGACAGGTCGAAACTGTCGCCAATCCCCGCGGCACCTTTGCCGCCCGTGCCGCTGGCGGCCAATCCTGCACCGACTTGCGGCAACAGGTCGGACCGCGATATCCGCGCCTGTGCCCGTGCCTGTTCGATCTGGGCAATCACCTGGCCAATCGACGGGCTTTCCTGCACCGCTTCTTCGACCAGCGCATTCAGTCGGGGATCACCGAAGCTTTCCCACCACTTGTCATCGACGGGCTCCGCCTGTGAATCGGTCCGCGCTTTGCTGGTGAATGTGGCGGGAATATTTTGTACAACATCGGGCCGGGCCGTCGGTGTGGCCGCACAGCTCGCCAAAAGATTCGCCAGAATTGTGGCTGGCACCATCCGAAAAAACAATTTCACGTCGGCACGTCCTCGCACGATACCGCAACCCGAAGGTCGCATCATAACTCATGTCGCTTTTCAGGCCACAAGAAAATGAAAGGGGAAGCCAAAGCGACATCGCCTTGGGAAAAACATCATAAAACGATTATCGCAGAGCCTCATTCAAAGGTGATAAAGTTCCTGATTTCGAGTGAATCCGGTCCCAATGTGATCGGATTGCGGACCCCCGGCAAGACGCAGATATCGAACAATTCGGTGATCGCACCGTCGAGGCGCAGCCAATGGGCGACGTCGCCCGATTGCAAATTGACGATATGAACGCCGCACCAGTCATCGGCACCTTTCTCCTTGAGCTTGTCGTCCAGTGCCAGCCCTTCGAAGCGTCCGTTGCGTGGCTTTGACAGGGTCGTGACGGCGAACTGGCCGTAAAAGGCAAGGCCGCGCAGGAAGCCGGGAAAAAAGGCGACCGGCTGGAAGCTCTTGTCCGCCGGGTCGATCCAGCCCAGTTCACCGCTACCGGAGTTGAGCACCCATAATTTCCCATCATGCCATCGCGGACTGTGCGGCATCGACAGGCCCTCGGCCATGATCTCGTTGCTCTCGATATCGATGATCACGCCACCATCATGCCGCCGGTCACGCCAGCCGTCGACGACATCGCTGCGACTGACGGCAGAGACATATTTCGGCTCGCCGTCGACCATCGCCAGACCGTTGAGGTGACAGCGGTCTTCCGGTGCGAGTTTTGAGATGAAATCCGGTTTCCAGACCGTCTTGAAACTATGCTTGATATCGGGCTCGCACAGGCAACTGTAGCGGGTGTTGATATAGACCATCCGCCCGTTCTTGCGGATTCCCAGTTCGTGAATGTCGATATTGCCGGTGGTCTGCATGTTGCGCGGCACATAGACCTTGTCGTGCACATTATTGGCGGTCTGACCCGCCGCGAGCACATTTTCCAGCCGGACAACCTCGGTCAGGGTTCCGAGATAAATCCGTTCATGGTCACCGGCGATCCCCATGGCTTGCGGATATTGCGCTTCGTGCAGGGCAAGCTTCCCGTCCGGGCCGGAGCCGATCAAATACAGGCGCCCGGTCTGATAGGATGTGAAGCCAAGCGAGATATTGTTCGCGGCGAGAAATGCGGCGAGACCGTGCGAGAAATCAATTTCGATCTTGCCCGCATCCGGCGGCGTCAGAGGGGCGGCCGCGGTTGGTTTGTTGGTATTCTCCGGCATAGCCCGTTCGGCCTGGTCCGTCTTCTTTTCTGTCACGCCATTCCCCCGTGATTTTTTGCGCCTGTGGCAAAGC
>CAJQNR010000173.1 GCA_905479715.1 uncultured Sphingorhabdus sp. | reverse complement strand
AGTCAATTATGGCCGCAAAGCCAGTGAAAACGGGAATGTAAAATTCAGGCGGTCACTCTATTTCGTTAAGCCATTGCGCGCGGGCGATGTCATAACAAGGGATGCTGTACGTAGCGTTCGTCCCGGTTTCGGATTACCGCCGAAGATGCTGGACGAGGTAGTGGGGCGCATAGTTAATAAGAATCGCCAATATGGCGATGCTGTGTTGAGTAACGACTTGATTTGATAGAAAATAATTGGGAGCGCTCTATTAAGCTGAATTGGGCCATTCGGTTAACCCCTAACCAACGCTAGTTGATCTGGGATCATCAATATATTAGCAAGCCGTAACCAAGAGGTAGATGTTTAATGATTAATTTATCGGCTTTTTATGATGAATTAGCTTCGGCACCCGTTGTTAGACAGATGGCTGATCGCGGCATGCACTTCTTTGAAAATAAGATATCTGCCAATGACTGCAACTATTTGCGTGATCGCATAGATGAATTAGCCGAGAACGATGATGTTGAAGTGAACTACGAAGGGTCAGAACACAGGATATGGCACGCGCATAAAAAAGCTGCTGCATTTGCGGAATTCGAAAAATTGTCAAATAGCATAATGCCAAGATTATATGGTCGTCCTTCCTTGGCCCACAATGTTTTAGCCATCAGGAATCATAAAGTTCCTCTAACTGCCGAACGTATGACAACCAGATGGCATTTGGACAGCTTTCGCAAGCAGTTGAAGCTTTTCGCTTTTTTGACCGATGTAACAGAGAAAGATGGACCACTGGAAGTGGTTCCGTATACTCATACCACTAGCTTTAAATTGCGCGCATCAATCCCGATGGGTTATTACCGCTTGCGCGATATACCCAAATATCTGCAAGGTCGACGCTCCTGGCAATCAATACATGATGATAAGGTGGCGAACTTGGGTCACAAAGGTTTTATGAGCAAAAGGATCACTGTTCCAGCTGGCACACTGATGCTTATTGATACTAGCGCTCTCCATCGGGCAAGCCCTTGCTTAGACGGCGAGCGATATGCAGTTACGGTTTATCATCGTTAATGAAGAATCTCAAACACCAGACATTTCTGGATGAATCAGGAACTACTAAACTAGCGGTCAAAATTTTGGCCGCATATTTTATAGTGTATTATGGCATACCATTATTATTAGTTGTTATTTTTGGCCCATCTTTGGATGCTATATTAAGATACCCTCCTAGCTATTTTAGAGGGTTCATTCTTATCTTAAGCATGTTCTTACTAACCTGGCTGCTAATCGTTCAGCTTGGCAAATATGGGGCAAGATTTAAACTTCCCCGGCTATCCATTTTATTTCATCCTCTAACATCTCTGGCTCTTGCCGGGTTATTCATATTGCTGTCTGTATATTTTTGGTACAACTTTGGTCTCCAGTTCCGCCAGACTGGTGAGCGAATTGGGGAAACCGGATCGTTGGGCATACTTATACCTCTGTATGTTTTAACAGCTTATTTTTCGATATTTATCATCTCGATTATAGGAAGGTCCGATGAGACCCTAAAATCGCATAAATTCGTCATAGTGCTAACAATTTTAGGCTTCATCATCGGCTCTGTATTATCGATTCAGGGTTCTACAGGCATTGTAGTGATATTCGTGGGGCTTATTCAGTTAGGACGACTTACTATAAGCCAAGATTTTTTGAGGTCTAAAACTCCCACTGGGCGTATTGGTGCAATATTTTTTATAATTATCGCAGCTATTTTAGCTTTATTTATAGGTATTAGTAATAAAATTGGTGCGGACTCAACTTTGGCAATGTTCACATCAGATGGTCGTCGAATTATTGATATACTCCAAAATCGCATTTCATATCATCTTTATAGCGCCAGTTTTCATGCGACATACAATCTTCTAAATGTAGACCTGTCTATGCAGGCCATTAGCGACATATTAAACAATTTTCGACATCGACTAGATGTTTTATTTGGACGGCCAACCACTTTTAATGAAGTATCATCAGTAAAAAGATTAAACTACGAACAAATTACTTGGCACATGCAAGACCGTACTGGCACGGCGCCTGGAATGGTCGGCGCTTTGTTTTTTTATCCATTTGGACTGTTTAGCGCGCCTCTCGTATGTTTGTTTTATGCTTGTATGGTAAGAACAGTAGCCACAGTCATAAAGCATCCAAACTGTGGAATTTTTGAGTTATTATATCTCGCATTCATAATCGGCGCCCTGCTTGATGGCTCATTAGATATTATAAATCCTCTTGACCCAGCTTTCACACGCTTAATTTTGCTTTTAGCTTTAGTAGGCCATATAGAAACTACACCACGTAAAATGCAACACTAATGCATGAGTTTAGCCAGTAGAATCGATTGTATTACTTTTATTTTGTAGGAAAGTTGCCCGTATTTTCTATACATTCAACAAAAGCGCGCAAAGCGTGAATATAAACCGCCTGTCTTACCGTCCGGAAATTGATGGGCTTCGTGCTATAGCTGTGATTCCAGTCGTACTATTCCATGCGGGCTTCTCCAGTTTCTCTGGTGGTTTTGTCGGCGTTGATATTTTTTTTGTCATAAGTGGCTATTTAATAACCTCAATTCTGCTTACAGAAGTAGCTGAGGAAAAATTTTCCCTTGTGAATTTTTACGAACGGCGGGCACGTCGAATATTCCCTGTTCTCTTTTTTGCCGCCTTTGCGACCATACCTTTTGCTTGGATGATTATGCTTCCAAATGAGTTAGAGGATTATGGCCAAAGTTTAGTAGCTATGAGTTTGTTTCTATCGAACGTATATTTCTATCTGAAAATTGATTATTTTTCCACCGCTGCTGAAAATCTGCCATTTTTACATATGTGGAGCCTTGCGGTTGAAGAGCAATTCTATCTTTTCTTTCCGCTTATTATAGTTCGTTTCTGGAAGTTTCTATCGTATCGACTGATCGGTATTATATTATCTATAATCACCATTATTTCATTCACAGCATCCGACATAATGTCTGATCAAGATGTAATGGCGGTATTCTTCCTACCTCCGTACCGAATATGGGAATTGTTGATAGGATCATTAATTGCGGTATTTCTTGCCGTAAAATCGATAAATCCAAGTAAAGGTGCTGACCTGCTAGCCGTAATTGGCCTTGGAATGATTGCTTGGTCCATTTTCTACTTAGATAAAGATGTCCCTTTTCCGGGCCGTTACACTCTACCGGTTGTAATAGGAGCCGCATTATTAATTGTGTTCTGCCAGAAAGACGGGTTAGTTACGCGTCTGTTAGCGCATCGATGGATAGTATTAGTGGGGTTGATAAGCTACAGTGTCTATGTTTGGCATTTTCCGTTTATGGCCTTCGCCCGTCTTCATTTCGATGACTCTCTGCCTTCCACCATTTTGCCGGTTATTGGCCTGCTTTCATTCCCTATTGGATGGATAAGTTGGCGTTATTTGGAACGTCCATTCCGAGATAAATTTACCTTTAGTAGAAGGCATATTTTTTTAATGACAGCGGCCGGAATGATGGCCATGTTTTTGATTGGCCTAGCGCTTCATCTGTCGAAAGGTGTGCCGTCCCGATATGATTTGCCCAAAAGTGTTGAGGCATCATTTAAACGGTCAGAGCTTCAATCAATCTGTTTTGATTTACCCATTACTGGCAGCCTTGAAGAGATAAGTTGCAAGATTGGCGCATCAAAAGTCGAGCCACGTATTCTTGTTTTCGGAGACAGTCATGCTTTCTCAATGCTCCCAGCCATCGACATCGCATTCGAGAACAGTCAACAAAGTGCCTATTTCATTGCATCTAGTGGCTGTCTACCTCTGGGCGGTGTATACTCTCTTCGCCCAGATCAAGGGGGCCGTAGCTGCAAAGATCTAAGTGAAAATGTGTTCAGCCGCATTCAAGCATCCAATATTAAAACAGTCGTATTAATTGCGCGATGGAGCGGTTACAGCGAGGGTGGCTATGAGGGAGATGATTTTTTCTATCTGGGGCTGACTCCCGATGCAAAAAAATCAACAGAAATAACACGGTCGATTTTTAAGACAGCGCTAAATCAAAGAGTTAAGGCTCTGTCAGAAGCAGGAGTTGATGTTGTTTTGGTGCGACAGGTGCCGGAACAACTGAAGGATCCTCGGGACATTTATTATGAGTTGAGTCAAAAGAGCCTAACTGAGCAGTCGGTTCTTGTTGCTTCGGTCTCGTTGAAACAACATCGAAATCTTCAAGAATTTTCTGATAAGCTTTTTGACAAAATCGCAAAAAAGCACCAACGTGTAATGATATTGGATCCAGCTTCGAAGCTATGCCAAATGTATTGCGCAGTGGGTAACAGTGACCAATCGTACTATTTCGACCACGATCATCTATCGATTGCCGGAGCTGAGTTATTAGTTCCATTGTTTGATAGTTTAAATTTTCGTTAGCCATACCCCTATAAGTGATACAATGAGAACAACCTCCCCATTGAATATATGGATATGGCGCGACTGCGAGCCTATTCCGATTGATCCAGGCAACCCGCGGCTGATGCGTGCCGGGATGTTTGCTACGCGCTTAGCTGCGGCTGGCCACAACGTCCGTTGGTTCAATTCGACGTTTGACCATTATCAGAAGCGCATGAGAACCCAGCCCCACGGCCAATATATGTTGACCGATGGTCTAGTTTTGGAATTGTTAGATGGCCCAGGATATACCCGGAATACTTCTCCAAAAAGATTCATTCATAACTGGCTTGTAAGCAAGCGTGCGGTCCAGCGCGCATCTCAATTAGTACAACATGGTCAAGCTATACCGGATATAATGGTGCTGGATATGCCTATGCCGGAAATGGCACTTCAGGGCGTCCTACTTGCAGAACGATGGGGCATACCCTCCGTATTATCTATACGAGATTTATGGCCAGACTTTTTTGAAAAATTTCTGTCGCCAATGAAAGCAAAACTTGCGCGCCCCCTTATTGCACATATGGATCACGGTGTGACAAGAGCTTGTAGGAACGCGACATCTATTGTCGGTATTTCAGAAGGATATTTGGATTGGGCCTTGAAGAAGGCAGGCCGGGACCAAGGAATAAACGATACGATATTGCCACTTGGTTATTCTCCCATGAATTCGGATTTGAACAAACGGAAGGCTAGAGAGGAACTTCAATTTCTTGGTGTCGATTTTTCTAAGTCACTAGTTTGCTTTATCGGTTCATGGGGTCAAACATACGATCTTCAGTATCTTTTAAACACAGCCATACTGCTAAGTGAACGTAAAGATATCCAGTTCATTATTGCTGGTGACGGTGAACAGGCCGAAGCGCTTCGTGAGCGAATGAAAAGCCAACCCAATATTATATGCCCTGGCTGGCTTGACCGTAATCAAATCGCACAGCTTATGAATGACAGCCAAATCGCAATTGCGCCCTATCGAACCAACTCGCCTCAAGGCATGCCGAACAAGCTGTTTGAATATATGTCTGCAGGTCTCTATCAGGTTGCTACATTCACAGGTGAGGGCGCGAAACTTTTGCACAGAGAGAAACTTGGTACCGCTGTTGACATGCGTGACCCTAAAGCTGCAGCAAATGCCATCAAAGATGGAATAGATTATTTCGCAAATGACACGGAAAGACAACGTATCCGTAATTATTTTGATTTGCATTTTAACGCAGATAAAATTTATACAGAATATCAACAGCATTTAGAAAATTTAGTGGCCCAAAATCGAAACAAGCGTGATTAATGGAGATGATGATTGGTAAATTATATTACCGTCTAAACCAAAGGCACGACTTTCTAGTATTTCTGATCACAAGAGTTTTCGGTCTTCTATTAAGGCCATTGATTATCTTTCTAGCTAGTCTGATAGGACAAAGCCAATTTGCTATTGACTACGCTTTACTGACCACGGCTCTCGCATCTTTATTCGTCTTAACCGGCGCCCAGATACACATCCAGTATTATAAACTCCGATTTGATGAACAAAATCGAACCGGGTATAGCTACGCTTTTCGAGATTATTTTCGTGACAGCTTAACGCATTTAGTAATTGTGTTGCCTTTAGTGGCTGTTGTTGCATTTTTATGGACAAATGATTCTCTTATTATTGGGCTTTTGACAATGCACGTTGTCATCGAAAAGTTTTTTGATGAAGACCAGCGACATCATCTTTTTACCAGACAATATCTGAGGTGGTCCGCCTCGTTTGCGGCGCGAACTGTTATTCCAGGAATAGTCATTGTGACTGCTATGCACTTCATTTCTGGACGTATAATTATATATTATTCACTGATATCTATCCTCAGCTTCGCATCATATCTGCTCATAAAAAAACGTTACACAAAGTTTTACGCTAAAATTTGCGTAAGCATTTGGCACGAATTTCGACACGGAGCGGCATCGATGATTTCTCGATTTCTTAAACGTTGGCGAAATGAGTATAGTTTTAATCAGCTGTGGTCATTTTTAAGTGTTAATTTCTACCTTTTGGACCGGCTCTGGGTTGCTAACCAAGAAGGTCTGCGATTAGATGTTTATGTATTTTTTGCCACATTGTTCAATATGATTGTCGTTGGCCATTCCATTTTATATTTTACACCCAGAAGGCCGGAATTGATCAAAACACAGGGAAAAATGATAATGAGCGAATGGTTGCGCCTTCCTAACCTTATGCTCCCATTTTTACTGGCCGCCTGTGCAATTGTTGCTGCGATTTTCGCTAAAACAATAAATCCTGAATACGAAGCCATGTTTTCAGTATCATTAATTGCAGGCATGGCAGCGTTTTTTATCATACAAGCTAGTATTCTTGTTGTGATCGAGACGGTATTTTGGCGAGTATCACGCAAACAATTGTTAAAAGTGGATATATTCGCTCTCGTTTTTATTCTTAGTACGTTCGCACTGAGCGAACCTGCAGCGCAGTATTTGCCATGGGTAATGATCTGTGGTGCATTAATCAGGCTGGTTGGTTACATAAGTTTAGCACACTTTCTCCCGATCCGTGGTAGCAACAATATATAATCACCTCCAATATTCTGCATAGCAATTCTTTACCTGACAGTATTTTGATGCCTCAATATCTCATCGAGCGCTTCATTCATGAGTTTTTTACTATCCCAACCTGGTTGGGCAGACTTCTCGAGTTCGACCAACTGGTCACCTATAAGCCAGTCAGTTGGGAGTACCGGGTCATTTAGGTCAATCGTTCTCACTAGATTGAGCTCATGAAGTCCATAATAGTCATCAGGGGTGTGTGCTAAAAGCATGTCCAATTGCGGTTCAGAAATCTGGAGCGGATACATGCCGACCAGTAACGCATCAATCATTACTCCGCTCAGCCCGGTCGCGAGATATTTATAGCTGTCATTAGGTTGAACTAGGGGCTTTTTAGGATCATTATAAGCTATGCTATGATTCTCACAAATGATGCGGTGAGCTTCATGTCGCTCGACATCTCTAGGGTGCGGCCTCAACGAAATCGGCATAAGTGGATAGCGGTCTTTTAAAAGCGATATGAATTTTTCGATGATATTTAGATCGATCATTAGCGTGTTCGTTGCGATTATTAAGCCAGTATAATTTAATCGCGATTCCCAACGCTCGACCAACTCTGCGCCGCGCGCTGATCCAGTTATCAAGAATTTGGTGTTTGAAGATGGATAGAGACTACTTTGCCATTCACCATCAAGCATGGCATAGTCTGTTCTCAAAGCTCGTTGGCCTCGCCCTACAGGAGCATGTGTCGCGAATATTGTACTAACGCCTAATCGGTTAGCCTCTTCTAGAATCAGATTATGGTATACTGATAGGTTTGACATCAGAATTAAAACTTGGGCTCCGGAGCGTTTTATTGCTCGACGAACAAACCACCGCGAACCAAAACTAAGCGCCATTTGGTCCGTACGGAAAATCATATATTTTCTAAGGTTAGGCTTTTTGATAATCAAAAAAAATAACGGCAAAAATAGTACAATAAAAGAACCACTCAGATAACAAAAAAGAAGGTTAATTTTAGGAGTATTGGGTAAATAGTAATTGTGAAACGTTGCAAATTGAATATCTTCGCGGTTTCCAAAAGCTAAACTTGCCGAATGATAGTTGTTATGGCTTCCTACGCATATAAGCACAGGTTTAGCATTCCACTTATAGCGCTTGAATGTCATTTCCTTGAAGATAAATATTAGCAAATGTGCAATGCCATTTAACCATTTTGGAGAAATACGTGCAAATATGGTTGCTCCATTGAGTAATGGATTGCCAAATTCGACGTTCAATCGTTCTAATCGATCCTCTACCCATTGGGTCAGGTGCCTCAACATCGTTATTCACTATCTCCAACTCTCAATACGGCGCCCATTTTCTGCGCAATAGTAGTCTCTAAAGAGAATTAAACGAAGCCTGAAATGTTCAATTTTCAGAAAAGTGAATTGGATCAAACTAACGAAATCCCTAAAACCAATGCAATTAATGTTTTGTCCAAAGACGGTCTGCAAATCGACCAGCGCATAATCATATTGAGAATCTACTGAAGCTTAGTTGAAGAACGTAAAAATTCTAAACTTTCAGGCATAGTTTCTATGGGTGCCCAGCCAAAATCCCTCTTCAGCTCAAAATTGCCGCGCGCCTTTAAATACCCGAAAGCTCCATCAGCCAATTCAGCTTTACCGAGCAATTTTAAAATAGAAGAAATTAGTGCTATCGGCACCGGGAATTGAATTGCCCTTCGCCCCAATGAATTTGCGATGAGTTTCGTAAGCTCATTTGTGGCTAAAGGTAGACCATCACATGGCTCATATTCCTTCACCCCAGAGTTCGAATTACATGACAATTGCTGCTTTATTATACTCCAAACTAGGTCAACTAAATTGTTGATCGAAATATAGTCTCTTTGCTCTCTAGCGCGAGCAAAAGGTAATGGAATACCCATCCGCACTAGCGAGATCATAGCAGATAAAGGCCCTCCCATACCTTCTCCATATACAGCTGGGGGACGTAAGTTAATTACTGCGGAATTATCTGCACATTGACTATTAAACGCATGTTCCGCTTCTAGCTTTCGCTGACCATATAACCTCGAATTAGCGGCCCCTTCTTGGGCTAACCGAGCGGAAATGCTACTCAGATGGATAATATACGGAACACTTGCTTCTGCGCATACTTTTGCGACATTCTCAGCCATTTTGACGGTAGCACTTTCATTCGCAGGCCCATCCTCGGCGATCATCGCTGCGAGATGGATCACTGCGTCCGCATTTTGTAATATGGGCGTTAAGGCGTTAGTATTGCAGAATGCGAGGTCACCCACCGCATGGTAGGTTATATTGACGCCCCCGGAGATAGTTCTGACGGTATCGCTCTTTCTTCTTACAATAGCATGCACTTCATATAGCTGCGAGTGGCTATGAGCTAACAGTGCTCGCCCAATGCGGCCCGTTGCACCGGTAACGATAACCTTTTTTCCCATTTCCTACCCCAAAACCTCAAGCAAAGTCGCCAAACACTCCCGCGCCAACAGCTTGCACCGCTCCGGGGACCGACCCTGCTCAGCATCTGGCGCACGGCTTCGCCCAGATCTTGCATCTCTTCCAGTATTTTGGCCATATCGACCGCATCATTGTTCTTTTCCGCTCCATTGAGGGGGAAGTGCGATTCTAGCAGAACACCAAACCCTTTGCTACAAAATCTCGGATAAACTTAATGGTCTCGGTGCGCAGTTCCTGATTGTTGTTGTAACGCGCTATCAGAGGACTGACGTTCAAGCCAATGGTACCGTTGGGTCCGGCCTTGGGCCAGAAGGCAGCCGTATCAACTGGTACTCTGGATAGAGTGAAGGAGGGATCGGCCATTTGTGCGACATTGCTAAGGCCTAGCGTCTGGGTAAGATAAGCATATGAAATACTTTCGCGCACCGCGATCATTGTCATTTTCGCTAAACGCTTGCGTATGGCTGGCACAAAATGCGGTTCCGCCTCAAAGGGTCCCGCCCCATATATATACGGGCTTGCCTAACTCCAACGCTAGTTGATCGAGGCCCATCCCCGTGGATGGTAGACGATAATCAAATGAATGGTTATCCCCGCCGACGGATAGCACGGCACCAACAGATCTGATTTCTTCGCGCTCTGGGAATGTTAAATCGCGTCCGGCAGGTGAGACTGCTGATCAGGTGAATTGAGTTGGCGGCATTCCTCCTGCAATCCTAAACCAGCGCGCACCGACCGGTGCCGAAACACCAGCTACAATAGCCGTATTCTCACTCGAACGCCCTGCCGCAATAGCCTCCCAGTAACGGCAAAGATGTTCGGGCCCCACCCGGGGGGATGACCTGGCGATCGCAACTTGCGGCGGGTACACTGTTTTGAAGTGCCTTTAGGCGTTTTCATCAAAACCTTCTCAAGCAGGGTGTTGCGACGACCGGTTGAATCCGCCGTCGTGCATACGAACGATCAGCGCAAACGCGCCATGAGCCGCAAGATCGTTCGTGTGCGCGACGCGCCTTCTATCGCTATCGCCCAGGCGCTCATTGAACGATTGCACTGCCCTAAGCACCTAATCATATCGTGGTCCTTCAAACCATGAACCAATGCTATGAAGCGGTTCTGTGCTCTGGGCGCAAAGCGGAAATACAATGCAGCCAATTGGAAGTAGGGGTATATATCGGGGTGGATTTTGGCTTTGCCGATTATTTCATGCTATGATTTCAATGCCTCGTCCATTTAATTCGAATCCCTTCGTGACGTAGGAGCGAAGATGAGAAATAAACAGAAAAGTCTCAAGCTCTCCACCTACGGCTGTGGATACGGATATTTCTACTGCAGGTCCAAACTTGCCGTCCCCATTATTCAAAGGTAAGATTTAATCATCGAGGCAATTTAGCAAATATTAGCCTTAACCCGGTAATGGGTGCGCCATGACAAACAGTTCAATTTCCAAGCCGAAAATCGTCACAATCTTCGGCACAAGGCCAGAAGCCATCAAGCTATTTCCGGTGATCCGGGCACTATCAAAGCGCAATAGCCTAGAGAGCATCGCCTGTGTGACCGCGCAGCACCGCGAGATGCTGGATCAGGTTCTGGAAATCGCCGAAATTGCGCCCGATTATGATCTGGATCTGATGCGGGCCAACCAGAGCCTTGACGAACTGACCGGCCGGCTTCTGACCGGCATCGGACAGGTTCTCGATGAAATCAAACCGCAGAGGGTCGTGGTTCAGGGTGATACCGCTACCGCTATGTGCGGTGCGCTTGCGGCTTATTATCGCAAAATCCCCGTTAGCCATGTCGAAGCGGGCCTCCGCAGCTATAATATTTATCATCCGTGGCCAGAGGAAGTGAATCGAAAGATTATTGGCACGATCGCCGATCAACATTTTGCGCCGACAGAAACATCGGCTGCGGCCTTGCGTAAAGAAAATGTCCCTGAGGAACAGATCAGCGTGACGGGTAACACGGTGATTGATGCTTTGCTGGCGACGAGAGAAAAGAACCGTGACGGCCAACGCATCAGCGCGCGACTAAAAACCCTGTTCGCCAATTTCTCCGATAAAAAAATTATCGGCGTTACCAGCCATAGGCGCGAGAATTTCGGTGATGGATTGACCAATATAGCTGCCGCGCTTCGTGAAATTGCGCGCCGCGATGACGTCGCCCTCATTTTTCCGGTGCACCTCAACCCCAATGTACGCGCCATCATGCGCGATGCACTTGGTGATCTCGCCAATGTTGCGATGATTGAACCGCTGGATTATCCGGATTTCGTGGCCTTGATTGACTGTTGTACCTTGATGCTCACCGATAGCGGTGGTGTTCAGGAAGAAGCGCCCGCTCTCGGAAAGCCGGTATTGGTGATGCGCGACACCACCGAAAGGCCGGAAGGCGTGGAGGCGGGCACAGCCAAATTGGTAGGGACGGATATCGGCCTGATCGTGAGTGAAACCGAAAAATTGCTGGATGATCCAAACTATTATGACATGATGGCCAAAGCCCATAATCCTTTCGGGGACGGGCATTCGAGCGAGCGGATTGCGGATATTATCGAGCGAAGCCTGATCCATTGAAGTCAGGCGATAACGGGGATGAATGTAATCCCTGTTACCGAAATCTTTACGATATTCTACCATGGTGATTCCTGAAATTTCCGCCGCATGAGGCGCATTCGGGAGAATCTCAAATCATGATTTCCGACACGAAACCTTCCGTTTGCGTTTTGGGCCTTGGCTATATCGGCTTGCCGACTGCGGCGGTCATAGCCCGTTCCGGATGCCCGGTGCTGGGTGTAGATGTAACGCCCCATGTTGTTGATACGGTGAATAGCGGCAAAATCCATATTGAAGAGGTCGATCTGGAAGGATTGGTGCAAGGTGTTGTCGCACGCGGTACGTTGCGGGCGTCGCTGCTTATTGAACCTGCCGATGTTTTTGTTATCGCGGTACCGACCCCGTTTGGTAAAAATCATGTTCCCGATACGAGCTATGTGATGGAAGCCGCGACCAATGTTGCCGCGGCGTTAAAAGCCGGTGATACCATCATATTGGAGTCTACCTCCCCTGTCGGTACAACCGAGAAAATGCGCGATCTCATTTCGAAATTGCGCCCGGATCTCAAGATACCGGGGCTTACCAATGATGTTCCGGATGTTGCCATTGCTTATTGTCCGGAGCGGGTGTTGCCGGGAAGAATTCTGGAGGAACTCACCAATAATGATCGCTGCATCGGCGGCATAACGCCGCGCTGCGCCCGCAAGGCATTGGGATTCTATCGACGCTTTGTCCGTGGCGAATGCGTGACCACAACCGCACGCGCCGCGGAGATGACCAAGCTGGTTGAGAATAGCTATCGCGATGTCAATATTGCCTTCGCCAACGAGCTTTCGATCGTTTCGGACGAAATGGATCTCGATGTCTGGGAGGTTATTCGCCTCGCCAATCGTCATCCCAGGGTCAACATCTTGCAGCCTGGGCCTGGCGTCGGCGGACATTGTATCGCGGTTGATCCCTGGTTCATTATCCATGGTGCGCCAAGCCATACGCCACTGATCCGTATTGCTCGTGAAGTGAATGACGGGAAAACCGACCATGTGCTGGAACAGGCTTCGCTGCTGATCGACGAACTGCCCGGTGTATCTGTCGCCTGTTTCGGTCTCGCTTTCAAAGCCAATATCGATGATTTTCGGGAGAGCCCTGCGCTTAAAATCGCTACTAAACTGGCAAAACGCTACGGTGGACGGATCAAGATTGTGGAACCCTATGCCAGCGAATTACCGGCAGCCTTTGAAGGCACGGGCGCGGAACTGATCGACATTGACGAAGCGTTGGAAAACTGTCCGGTCATGATTACGCTGACGGATCATGACATGTTCAAATCCATTCCGCTTGATGAACGCGCCACCAAAGTGGTCTATGACACGCGCGGAATCTGGCCCGATCAGCCTGATAATCGGGAAGCAAGCCTGAGTATGCGACTCGTCAGCTGACTACCGTTAGCTTCAGACTTTTGGAGTAAATCGCAGTTATTTCGACTGCAACCCTCTCCCAATTGTGGTGCATGCCTTGGCTGCGACCAGTACGAAACCCTCTTTACCCTAACTATAACCATGGCCGTTAATTTGGCATATGTTCCATTAGGGAGAGGATAAGGTTGACAATGAATTACAAGTCCGTGCTCGGAGAGTGATCCGTCCAGCGAGAAAGGGTTGCGCGGCTACTAGGGCGTAATGCACCTTACCAATCAGCCTCAGTAAAGTTTCGGGTTGATGTGGCGCAGGATTATCTTTGCTGCCCTGCGCTCCAACTTCGCGGCGTCAGAGCGATAAGAGGCATCGTAATCCTTCATTATGCGGGGCCAGTCGGGGCGTGTGTAGAATGCCCGGATCATAGGATAAAGATCGCCGGACCAGTTCTTGACCTCACAGATGAGCCGACTTTGAACGAACCCGCAATAGTCGTGATTGAGCTCATCAAGAGTATCAAGATAGGCCACCGGTCGTCCTCCGCGCAATATATTCATTGCTACGCCGCTATTGCCACACAAGATCAGATCGCAGGCAGCAATCTCGTCCTCAAGCGGGTTGCCGATAGTGATTTCAACATTTTCATGTCTTGCCGCCAAATCTGAAAAGTCTGACTTTAGCAGGGCCACCGGATGGTTGCGGATCAGAATATTCAAATCGGGACGGCTGTCACTTATCGCAGCGACAAGCTTCTCGACGGATCTAGCGCAGGTCAGCGCGGTCAGAAAAATCCCAACCGTACGGATCTCGTCGCGCCACTCCATCGGACGAGCGGTCCCAGGCTGTCCGATCAGCGCAACATCCGCGTTGCAGCGGCTCTTCTGCTCATAGGTGGACCGGATCGCATTACCATAAAAAACCGCGCAATCGGCTAATACGGGCGGGACAATGGCCCCGTTCGCCGGAACCGGCGCGTGGTTGACGTAAATGACATTCCGGTTCGTCGCGTGAGCGGCCGCGGATATGCCAAGGGCCTCCGGACTATAGTTACTCGCAACGATGGCGGCGCGCAGTTCGGGATGCCGCGCGAAGAGCCGCGAAAACCAAATATAATAGGCCAGACCGCTCGCGATCCGAGCGGAGGGCATGAAGTTGTAGGATCGCGCAAGTCGTGACAGGAACGGGAACACCCGTAGCGCAGCACCAACCATGCTTATGGCGGTGCGCACCTGGCCGCGCCTGAATATATTACGCCAATTCGAGGACGACATCATAACCCGCGTGCCGGGAATCAATGCCACCAACCGGTTGATAGCATCATGTTCATTGTGAAAGTTCGAAATTGCGACTGCTTCATGATGATCATCGTTGACACTTCCAAGCGAAAGAACGCACTTGAGCATATAAGCAAGCAGAACAAGTGGTTGCACGACGCGAGACCCGGCCTTGGCATAAAGAGCGTCGACCAGCCGGTAAATTATATTCTTATCCTTTATCTCCGCGAAAACCGCGCTGCGTGTTGAGGACGTTTCTATGCGGCGGATGATGCCTAGCGCGGTGACGAGATCATATCGATCCCGGCGCACTTCGACATCTGAATCATACGCTGTTTGAATCCCGGTTTTCAGCTCTTCCACAATTGCAGATTTGGTTTCGGTCGCTAATGCTGTCCCGCTCCGTTTCATGCCAAATGTTGCCTGTTGCCCCATGATGCCCTCACTTATTTGCTACAATCGTCCGACCCGCTTCGTACGTCGCGAGGCTGCAGCGATATATCGCAGGCAATTGTTAATAAATTGGGTTTAAGCGTTGTTAACCATCGACATTGTGCAAAAACATAAGCGAAATAATATAATGATGCATATCAAACGAAGAGCATTGAAATTGAAAGGGAAGACCTTTCTGGCGGTACAATCGCTCTTCTACGCAATCGCGAACAGCATAGAAGCACTCGTGCCATTATTGCTTGCTCCCATTCTCACACGGATATTGGCCCCTGCGGAATACGGGATATGGGTGCTTTTCATCACCTACGCGACCTTCTTGCGTCCGATCGTCGGATTGACCACTCAGGATGCGATCCGGATGCGATTTTACGATTTCGACCAGAAGCAACTGGACCAGTTTACGCACACCGCACTATTCGTCATGATAATGATGGCAGTTGGCGTCTCGACTCTGACATTCATTTTTCGTGATGTTCTGGCTACACTCGCCAAGTTCCCCGCCGATTGGCTCGTCAGCATCGTCATCACGGCGCTTCTTTTCGAGGTTTTTTATACGGCGCTTGCGCTTCACCAGTTTCACAACCGGCGCAAGGCGTTTCTCATGACTCAGGTCATACAGGCGGTTCTCAGCATTGCCTTGATTTCCCTATTTCTGTTTGGAGGCTGGGATTGGCGTGGAGTGATCCTTGGCAGAATTTTAGGAATGACTATCGCTATTCTGATTTCTCTTCGGGCATTGGGGTATCGTCCTTCGTTTTTCTTTCGTCTGCCGCCGCGTTCTTTCTATCGCGACATTGCAAAATTCGGTGTGATTTATTGGCCCTCGGGGATGGTGATCATGGCTGTCGCGATGACCGACAAAGTGGTGGCAGCACATTATCTTGGGGTTTCTGCCAGCGCAATGTACGGGGTTGCCGCATTGTTCGCTTCGGCCTTTTGGGTCATCAATCACAGTTTCGTGATGGCGTGGACTCCCTGGCTGTTCCGCAAGCTTAAGGTTGCGCAATCCGACGGGCTTGGCGAAGTTCTATCGGTTTCAATGCTGTATTTCCTTTTCGCAGCAATCGCCGGTCTGAGCTTTTACTTAGTCTCACTTTACGTGGCGCCGATCTTGCTGGGGGAAGCATTTCACAGTGCCATTCCGCTCATTCGCTACATCATGGTCGCAATCGTACTGCAGGGGTTTTTTATGCACAACATGAAGTTCCTTCATTTCGACAAGGATATCAGAGTGATGTCGCTCTGCAGTGCGCTGACTATCGCGCTGAATATCTGGCTCAGCATTCTCTGGGCACCGACCATGGGCATTCATGGCATCATGCTTGGCACTATAGCCGCCTTCGGTCTGACTTTCCTGATCAGCGGATTGATCGTGCTTGCGCGCTACATCAAACCACAAAAGGCAGCTGAATCCGTTGCTTGAAAACCAGGGCTTTTTATAATCTGGTGACGGATGGTTCGCGCGGTATTTTATTAAGGCGATCGTCCAGCGTACCGGTGTGGATCGCTATTCTAACGGGCGCGGACATAATAAGTGAATTTAATCCTATTGCCGTCGTAAGCCACTACAGGACGATATTTTTTGAGGAAAGCTTTGAACCTCGGTTGTTCTGAGAAGACATGAATCCAATCGATATCGATATGGCGTAAAGGCCAGCGGTGGGTTCGGTCAAGGATCAGCACATCAGGCGGCATGTCTTCCCATAGCTGCATCATCTGATCAAATAGCATCATTCGTCCCGGATCATCGAGCTTGACCGGCGGAGTCTTGCCGACCAGTTCCGTTTTGTCGAAAGGCTTTAACTCGGCGGCTACGTAGGCGATGTTCATCATCGGGTTCCAGCGCAGCGCGTCATGAGAAGCAAGATATTGATTATAAGGTGAGGGATGCATGGTCAGGACAGCGACCCGTTTCCCCGCCACTATTTGTCCATGTTCCTCAAGTGTCTGTTCAAGCTCTTCGGACTGCTCCTGATAGATACGCGTATTCAGAAACTGGGCACTGATCGGCAACAAGACAAGCAGCGCCACGGCCAGATTGACAAACCAGCGAAATTCTCGCGCCGCGATCCACCACCATGCAACATATGCCATAGTGATTGGAAATAGATGATGCGAGTACCATCGTTCCTGCGACCACGCAGCAAACGCCGTCGCAATCACAGTGACAAAGGCGATTGCGATCGATCGTTTCGGAATTCGGAAATACCATGAAGCGATCAGCATAGGGACCGCGGGAATCAAGTTCTCAGCCAATTTCAGCCAATTTTCGCGGCGGTCGAGGAGATTGGCATCGATTGTGTTCATCATTGCGCCGATCACCTCGCGCTGGTGCGGGTCTAAGCCGAGCCAGCAGAACAGATATAGAAAGACAACTATACCCGCAGTGACGTTCTCAATCCGGAAGAGCGAGAGTGGTCGGCGCTCCAGAAGAGAATTGGTGATTTCGACCAGAAATACGACGGCGGCGTAGAAAGTCTTGAAAAGTAGCGTCGCGCCCATCCAAAGGCCCAGTATCATCCGCAGTCGCCAGCTAATCAGGGTCCCGTCTTGGTCCGAAAATCGAAGAACAAGATAGGGCCAGAGTCCCAGCACGACCATATGCTCGCGCAACCCGAAGATATTCTTGAACAGGATCGGCAGAATGATGAGCACCGCCACGGACGAAATGAAAAAGAGCGGCGAAGCACCCACGGTTCCGCGCCGGATTTGGAAAGCGAGGCCTGCTCCGAAAAGTACCATTATATCGGTCATTGCTATGACCATGAGGTCGAGCCGCAGCCCGGTGAGGCTGCTTAACTGTGCTGCAAGCGAGAACCAGTATTTTTCGACTGGTGGGAAATATACGCTGTAATTGCTATAGCTATCACCGAGCGTGACGGCCAAACGCCCCGACAGTGCGCTACCTCCTAGATCTTGATGTACGGAATAAATGGAACCGTAAAATAGCAGAGTTCCGGCAAAGACACATATCGCGACAGCACCGAATAATCGTAGATCAGACAACGCCGACCATATTGCAGGTCTTTCTTCGCTCTGCCGTTTCAGCGGTATCTTTCCGTCCAACATATTAACCTGACCCACTAACGGACACACTGATCTATCGGGATATCCGGCACTTGCAAATGCTCGGGATTTAGCGGCTCGAAACCGGCGCTGGTTTTCGATCTGCCTCCGTCTGAACTGGTGAGTTACTCTGTTGGTTTCGGATTGCCAAGTATCATATACAGCTACGGTCCTTATTAGACAGTCGCTACACTCACATTAGAGGGATGCATCTGTCCTATGCCATTCTGATGTCGCAATCGCGCAAGACTTCACAGGGAAATCGAAACTTATCGGCGGCCGCAACATTTGTCGAATCGCCAGACCGCGGACCCGGACAAAAACGAAGCAAGGGCGGCGAAGTGATTACTGCCTCCCATGTCACCCCGTCGCCATGGTACGCGTTCCCTTTGCCGGCGGCGTTTCGGGGCCGCCAGCAAAGCACTGGGCGATTTCCATCCATTGACGGGCGGTGGCGCCGATCGTCTCGAGCGAGGTGTCGTCGATATTGCGGGTCTGGGTCACGACCTGCGAAAATTCGACCGCGCTGCCACGGACCAAATTATCTTCCTGCGGATCATTCCATTCCCAGACGGCGCCCGATGGTGCGGTGAGCTGGACAAAAGGCTTGGGTGCGGGCGGTTCCTGACGGCGATTGCGGAAGGTCCAGCCATAGGTGGTGACGCCGAGGTGGGCAATATTGCGGATGCGGTCGCCATCCTTGCGTTCCTGTCCCAATATATCGAATATCTCCTGTCCGTGGGACCAGGTTTCCATCTGGCGCGCGATGATTTTCGACCGGGTGGTCATGTCGGGTCCGGCCCAGGCAACGCGATGTTCGGGATCGGCTTCACCATAAGCGGCGGCCAGCTTTGGATAATAGTCGCAATAGGCATCGAACAATGCCTTGCCGCGGATTCCGTCCGCATGGGTGTCCAGCCATTGATATTGCACATCGACATGGCCCTTGCCGGTTTTGAACGCGCCCATCATGTCACGGAGGAACTGTTTGAAGGCATCCGGATCCTGCAGGGTCATCAGCGCCGCAACATTCCAGATATGGAGATGACCGATAACATCCTCTATCGTCCAGTTCTTGAACTGGGTGACGGTGGCAAAGACAGCGTCATCCGCATCGGCGAGAACGGCCGCGAGCGTGTCGCTTTCATCTTTGAAATCCTGGGCTTCCTGCATCATTCAACGGTTCCTTTTTATGTCAGTTTTTTGGCCAGTGCAGCCGGTATCGCCACTGGATGGGCGAGCAATATCTGGCCATAGCCCTTGCCCTGTGCATCATTGCGGATACTGGCCACGCCGCCGCCGCCGAGCACGGCATCGATCAGAAAATTGATGGCGTGGCAGCCGGGCAGGTAGAATTTGCCGATGATTGCCGCATCGGTGCCACCATCGATAAAATGGCCGAAGCGCCGGGCGACGGAATCCGGGGTCAGCGCTGCCCAGATATAGGGAAGCCAGGCCGGGTTGCGCGCGATCACCCCGATATTGGCCTTGTTGCCTTTGTCACCGGATCGCGCCCAGGCCAGCCGGATCAGCGGCACCATGACCATCTCGCCGGATATTGCCGGCAATTCCGGATCGGCCGGACGGGGGATTGACGCAGGATCAAAGGCCTGACCGGGGCTATCGGAAAATTCGATGGCCTGGCCATCGATGTCGATCCGGGTGGTGATCGCCGATTTCGGGGTGAGATAGGAGAATAGTCTCACCACGGGCGATGGCTTGGCGCGCGCGCCGGAAAAACCGCTCAGTCCCGGCGGCGTTGCAAGGCCGAGACCGGTGAGTTCGCGGAGCAAAATGCCGATCGCCGCTGCTTCGCTGTGCTTGGCGGCAATTTTTGCCACGACCTCACGGGGGTCACTGACTTCAGCAAAATCGCCATACTGGCTTTCCGCACCGATGATCTCGACACTGGTCTCGCTATAGTCGCCGAGATTGTGGCTGCGCAGGATATTGTTGGCGCGGACAAAGACATTGTCGCAGAATTTTTGCGCCTTGCGGGCGGCGTCGAAACCGTAGAAGCTGACATAGGTGCCGCCTCGGAAACCTTCGCCATATGTGAGGCAGGTCTTGTAATGGTCGGGCGGTGCATAGCCCTGCGCCGGTGAGACATGCACTTTGTCCGGGCCGCACTGCGTGATCTGAACCTGCGAAAAATCACAAACCACATCGGGCAGCATATAGGCCTGTGGATCGCCGATCTCGTAGAGCATCTGTTCGGAAACCGTGCCGACAGTCACACAGCCGCCCGTGCCTTCCGGCTTGGTGATGGTAAACGATCCGTCGGCTGAAACCGTGCCAATCGGGTAGCCGATATTGGATATATCGCCGGCGTCTTCCCAGTCGGTATAATTGCCGCCGGTCGCTTGCGGCCCGCATTCCAGCAGGTGGCCCGCGAGGCTACCGCTGGCGAGCAAATCATGGTCGCCAGCCGACCAGCCGAATTCGTGGATACAGGCGCCGAGAGTCACTGCGCTGTCAACGCAGCGGCCGGTGATGACGATATCCGCGCCTTCTGCCAGCGCCCGTGCAATCGGAAAAGCGCCGAGATAGGCGTTGATGCTGGCGATTTTTTCCTTGTCCGGAAAGGCTGCACCGGTGAACATTTCCGTGGGTGCTTCGGTGGCGATGGCGTCCCGTTCGGCCAGCAGATTGTCGCCGGTGATGACCGCAACCTTGAGGTCAAGGCCCTGTTCCCTGATCACGGCCCGCGCCGCTTCGCCGCAGGATGCCGGATTGACGCCGCCCGCGTTGGCAATGATTTTTACCCCTTGGGCAGCAATGGTTCTGGCATGAGGCTTGAGAACAGCGCTGATGAAATCGCCAGCATAGCCGGCTGCCGGATCCTTGGCATGGGCGCGTGCCATGATCGACATGGTGATCTCGGCTAGATAATCATAGACCAGATAATCCACGCCTGCATCCAGCAGCTGCGGAGTGGCCATGGTGCTTTCGCCCCAAAAGCCACTCGCACCGCCAATGCGGATTATCTTGTCCCGCACTTGTTTCAACCCATGCGGTGCAGGGCGCAGAGCTTGTTGCCGTCGGGATCGCGCAGATAAGCGAGATAAAGTTTCATGCCCGGATTGTCGCGAACGCCGGGAGGATCTTCGATGGCCGTGCCGCCGGCTTCGAGACCGGCCTTGTGCCATGCGTCGGCCTGTTCGGGGCTCTCCATGGCAAAGCCGACGGTCATGCCATTGCCACATGTGGCATCCTTGCCATCAATGGGGGAAGTGACCATGAAAATATTATCATTGTGGAGGTACATCAGCCGACCTTTCGGATCGACCATGGCTTCCGGGCCACCAACGCTTTTGAACAACGCATCATAGAATTTTTTCGACCGGTCCATATCGTTCGATCCGACCATCATGTGACTGTACATTTTTTCTCTCCTTTTTTCGAGCTAGACATTTGGGTGAACCCCGGCCCGCAGGCAATGTAGCTCTTGTTCTAGCCGTCCGGCATCTTTAAGCGAGTGATTAATTTATTCAAGCGGGACAAGATCAAAATGATATTGAAAGACAAGATTGTCGTTATTACCGGCGGCGCCAGCGGTATCGGGGCAGCCATGGCTCGCCGCTTCGCAGCGGAAGGGGCAAAGAAGATTGTCTGTGCCGATCGTGATCTCGCGGGTGCGCAATCTGTCGCCGACGAAATCGGCGGTGTTGCGATCAGGACCGACGTGTCGCTGGCAGCGGATATCAGCCGCCTGATCGAAACCGTCGAATCCGACATCGGGCCGATCGATCTGTTTGTTTCCAATGCCGGCATCATCACCGGCGGCGGTGTCGAAGTGGACGATGCGGACTGGCAGAATATCTGGGACATCAATGTTCTGGCCCATATCCGGGTTGCGCGGATATTGGTGCCCAAAATGCTGGAACGCGGCGGTGGCTATTTGCTCAACACGGCATCGGCGGCCGGGCTTCTGGCGCAAATCGGATCCGCGCCTTATTCGGTGACCAAACATGCTGCTGTCAGTTTCGCCGAATGGCTGGCGATAACCCATGGTGCAGAAGGACTGAAGGTTTCGGTCCTGTGTCCGCAAGGCGTCGACACGCCGATGATTGCCGGGATTGATACATCGACGGTAGCGAAGGACGGAATAATCAGCGCGGAGGGCGTGGCCGATATCTGCGTCGAGGCCCTTGGCGATGAGCGATTCCTGATCCTCCCGCACCCCAAGGTGGGTGATTATGTCCGGCAGAAGGGCGCCGACCCTGAACGCTGGATCTCGGGTATGCAGCGCTGGCAGGCGATGCTGACCGAAGAGGCTTCCTGACAGTGTTTTGACAGAATCGGTCCCCTAACAAAAATGTCCTGACAAAAAGGAGCATTGGGAACCGGCTTTTTCGGCTCTAGCGTTGCTGCAAATGCAAGAGGAGAGAATATCATGGCATTAGTATCAGTCGTAGGTGCAACCGGTCGGCAGGGTCTGGCACAAATACGGCAATTGGCAGCAGCTGGTCACAAGGTTCGGGCCTTGTCACGCAGCGAAAATCCGGATCTGGGTGGTTCGAATGTTGCCGATGAATGCCGCAAGATCGATCTCAGTGACGAATCGACCTGGGTTCCCGCCTTTGAGGGATCCGACGCCGTTTTCTATACCCACCCGCTGCAGACGCGGGAAGATCGCGCCTCTATGGTTGGGCGTGTAGCCGCTGCCGCCAAGGAGGCCGGGACCGAGCGTTTTGTCTGGAATACATCAAGCTGGATTCCGGAGCGTCCCGGTGACCCGTTCACTTATGGCAACAATACTGTCGCGCTGAACCAGATTTTCCGTTCCGGCATGCCAGCGACCGTATTTGGCTCGGTATTGTTCATGGATAATCTGCTGACCAACTGGGCCCGGCCGTTCATTGTGAATGAAAGACGCTATGTCTATCCGCACAATGCAACCCTGGAAGCGAACTGGATCAGTCTGGATGATGTCGGCAAATGTATGGTTGCTGCGATGGATCGCCCTGACTTTGAAGGTTCTTGGCTCAATATTGGCGGGCCGCAGCGCATCAAACCCCCGGAAGTTGCCGAAATCCTGTCCCGTGTATTCGGACATGAAATCAAATATGATCCTTGCACGCCGAAGGAATTCGGCGACTATCTGGTCGAAGCCTTTGGCGATGATGTGCCGCCGGAAAATCGCGAAACCATGGCTGCCGGAATCACCGCCTTCTACGAATATAACAACAATAACGTAACACGGCCCTTCGAAGTGGACACCGATTTCATGCAGCAGCGACTGCCGGAAGTTGAGTTCGAGACGCTGGAACAATGGGCGGCGCGGCAGGACTGGTCGGACGATGCGCATCGTCCGCCAGCGGGATAGTCTTCGCTCCCGACACTTATAACTCAGACGAAATTTTGGCCTTTGTTCCGACCAGCGGAGCAAAGGCCAATTTCCGTTCAGGCGGACTGAATGGGTTGACCTTTTCAGGCCACCATTCGTTCGACGAACCAGTAGGTGGCGATAATCCCGATGCCATAGGCCATCGCGGTTTTGGTCGGCTGTAACCATTGGCCCCGCAGTTTTCGAATTCCGTATAGTGCCACCAGCGCCACGGCGACGATCGCCAGCTGTCCGATTTCGACGCCAAGGTTGAAGGTAAACAATGCCAGGGGAACGTCGCCTTCCGGCAAGCCGATTTCCGCAAGCGCGCCGGCGAAGCCGAAACCGTGGAGCAGGCCGAACAGGAAAGCCACGATCCAGGGGAAACGTTCCGAAAGCCGGAAATTGCCGGGCCTGGATTTCACGACCTCGACGGCGAGAAAGACGATCGACAGCGCAATTACCGCTTCAACCGGCTGCGATGGCAGCGACAGCAAACCCAGCGTCGTCCCGACCAGAGTGAGGCTGTGCGCGATGGTGAAGGCGGTGACGGTCTTGGCGACGAGCCAGCCGCCCTTGAGCAGCAAGACCAGAGCCAGCACGAAGAACAGGTGATCAAAGCCCAGCAAGATATGTTCGATCCCAAGGATCGTGTATGTCGCGGCGACATTGGAAATTACCGAGGGCTTGGCCAAGGTGGTGGTCGGCTGGTCCGGTGTCAGACGCACGGTCTGCATGGCGCTGTCGATCGGGGCGATGCGAACCAGCGCGTCGGTGGTCGATAGCTCCAGGCCCTTCAGGCCTATGGTCTGGCCCTGCACCGACCCGTCGCAGCGCAGCGAAAGCCGCGTGAGGATATTGCTGGCGGCAAATTCACGCCGGGGCTCGTTTTCGATTCTGCAATTTTCGGGTATTGTCACTTCGCCGCTGTGGCCCAGACGCGAATTGGCCGACGCCTTCCACAGCAGCGACCATTGGCCCGGCGCCTGTTCGGTCATTTCGATATAGGCCGGACGCAGTTCGTCCGCGCGGGCGCTGGTCGGACAAAGGGCGAGCGCCAGACTGGTCCACAGGACAGCGTACCAGCGGATCATGGCCGGCCAGCCACCGTGATTTCATATTGCGCGCGGTAACGGGACAGTGCTTTTTCTTTCTGTTTGGCCTGACGGGCTGCGTGCCATTCATTGGCTACCCGCTGCCGGACATCATCCAGAGCAGGTATCTTACCGGGTTTTTTTGCGGTGATCTTGACTGCATGAAGACCGAAACCCGATGTGACAGGACCGCTCCAGACACCGGTTTCCAGCCCCTCCAATTGTCCGGCAAACTTGTCGCCAAACTGGCGGCCAATATCTTCGATGCTGGCCTGGTTTAGAGTCTCCGGCAGGGAAATGGATTGAGCAAGTTCAGCGGATTCGGTGCCGACATTCAGTTGATCGATTCGCTTGCCCGCTTCCGCCGCACTGATCTGGCCGAGATAGATTTGCTCGAAATCATAGAGCGGAGACAAGGCATATTTGCCGGGGTTCTTGTCCATCCATTGCTGGAGCATCGTGTCGGTAGGCTTGACAGCATCCGCGTTCTGGCCATCGACGAAGCGCATCTTGGTATAGAGTCGGCGCCGGATCATCGGATCATTTTTGTCCAGCCCCAGCCGCAAGGCTTCCCGATAGTAGATTTCTTCGGCGATTTCCTGATCGATCAGGCCGTCCAATTCCTGCTGGGTTGGTGCACGGCGAAAATTTCGGACCCAGTCCGACCTCAGCCGGGTGATATCCGTTTCATCGATGCTGATCGCATAATCCGCCGGATCACGGCTACTGCCGGTGGCCCAGAAGAACGCAAAAATCAGCAGCGCGCCGCCAAGAAAATGAACCAGCGGTTCTCGGATAAGCTTACGCACCATATATCAGGGAATCCATTATGTTCGGCCGCAGCCAGTCGATGGATCACGGCCCCGTCCGGTGACAGGCGCCGTGAGACAAGGGGAAGCTGGCCTATGCGCTCGGCGTATACCAGATCGGCGAGCTATAGGCCCGTTCCTGCTGAATCTTGATCACCTCGTCAGGCAAGGTCAGACTGAATTTGAGCGCATCGTAAACCGGCCATGTCGGCGTCGGGATTTCCAGCACACGCACATAATAAAATGCATTTTGCGCGGCGTTGAAATCGGGATCCTGCCAGAAAGTTACCAGTTCGGGTGCGCCGGTTGTATTGTCCCACGTGCCCTTGGTCAGATCGACCGTATTCGGAACGGGACTCAGCTTGCCATCGGCCCCGAGCTTGCGGGTGTCGGCATCGCTCCAGCTGACATTGTAGATTTTCTCCTGGCTCTTGCCCGATGCATCTACCCAGCCCTTGACCACCTGGATGCGGTCGAGGCTGGCGCTTTCCGGATCCATCAATGCGCTGATCAGGAATTTCGGCGCCTCGCCGTCACCGCCGCTCAGGTCTCCGCCCATCGGGACGCCTTTGGCATAGCCGGTTTTGACGAGATTTTGGATGTCCTCCGGTGAAAAATCAAATCCGCCGAAAAAGCGGACCTGCATCCGCGGGCCCGTCGTCGCATAGACTTCGCGGCGCATCATTGCGTCGAATATGGCGTCACGCGTGTTGCTGGTCGCCCAGACGGCCGCATAGCCGCTCGACAGATAATGCCAGCCGAAGCGGCCTTCCCGGGTACCGAGATTTTGTGGCTCGAGGGCGCGCTCCTTGTTATTCGCCTCGTTGGCGCTGTGCTTGCCGAAGAAATTATTTTCATCCGCCGTCGCCAGAGAGGTGTGGCTATCGGTCGAGCCGATCATGCCGAATTTGAAAGGATTGGCGCCGACAGAAAGGGTCAGTTCGAGGCCGCGTTTCAGCGCTTCGCGAACGTAGCTGCCGCCATAGCTTTCGGGCGGCATGTCCCTCGTGCAACTCAAATTGCATTTGTCCCAGCCGGTGACGCCGAAATCGGCAAATTCGTCATTCGGCGAAAGAAACGGATGGGATTCGCTATCGCCCTTGATCTGGGTGACTTCGACAATCGGTTCGCGCAGCGCTCGCGTTTTGATATAGGCTGCGTCAATCGGGCTGCCGTCAAATTTGTTCATCGCGAACATGCGACCGTTGGAAACATTGCTGTTGTGCGGAATGGCCAGAACCTTGCCGCCGGTCTTTTCCTCATAGGCGTCCATATAGGCCCAGAGCTTCTCCGGGTCCTGCAAACCCAAAGCGCCATAAGGAAGTGTATCGCCCATTTTTTTCGGACCGTCACGGAACATCACGACCCGGTGAAGATTGTCGCCGTCCGGCATCGACGTATATTCAAAGCCCATGAATGCCGTGAATTTTCCGGGCTCATTATATTGATCCACGGTCTTGCCATGTTTTTCCCAGAGGTCCGCTGTACGTTCTTTTGATTCTTCCGGATCAGTGAGTGACGCCGGCAATGTACCCTTGGCTGCGCCATCAATGAGTTCTGCGGTGACCCGTAAAGAGCCCTCGTCGCTCTCGTTCATCATATCATGCCAGCGGAGCAGGAATTTGTTGGTGAGCAGGGCAATACGAGGGGCTTCCATGATCGCCTTGGTCGCGCCCATCGCGTCGCTATGATCAGCAATCACCAGAAAATCGAGGGGCCGCGACAATTTTGCCTTGGCGCCTTTGCTCGCGGTGACTTCCTCGCCACGCGCAAATCTGAGGGCGTTCTCGGCGTCCAGCCGGTTGCCGAAACCGAAGGCGTCAATGCTGTTGTCGGTGTGGAGGTGGGTATCACCCCAGAAGACTTGTTCGGGATAGGCGGTGTCGGTGACCTTTGCTCTATCCCTGTCATCATCTTTGGTTTTCGAGCAGGCTGATAAGACCAAAGCAGTCGCGCAGGCGACAAACATCAGCGGTTTGCGCATTTCATTTCTCCCATCCCAATATCGACAGGCTATCCCGAGCTGACTTTCAGTGCAATAGGGAGCTGATTCGGCCAGTCTGTCGTAGCGTCAGCCGAACAAGCGACTCCAGAAACCACGTTCCTGCAGAATGGAATTTGCGGCATTATGGCCCGGTGCACCGGTGACACCGCCGCCCGGATGGGTCCCCGAACCGCACATGTAGAGACCCTTGAGTGGTCCTTTATAATTGGCGGCTCCGATCACTGGCCGCGCTGCCCAAAGCTGGTCAAGCGACATGCGGCCATGAAATATGTCACCGCCGACCAGACCGAATTTGCGTTCCAGATCGAGCGGAGTGAGCGCCATCTGCCCGACGATCAGCTTGCGAAACCCCGGCGCGTGTTTTTCGACGACGCCCAATATTGATTCCACCGCTGCATCGCGCTCATCGTCCCAACTGCGGCCATTTGGCAATTGCGGAGCAAATTGCTGGCAGAAGAGACTTGCGACATGCCGACCGGGAGGAGCCAGGCTATCGTCAACAAGGCTGGGGATCAGCATTTCCACCACCGGCCTGTGCGACCAGCCGTATCGGCGTGCGTCCTGATAGGCCCGGTCCATATAGTCCAGTGAGGGTGCCATGATAATTCCGGATTTCAGATGATCTCCATGTCCCGGCAGGTCGGTGAATTCGGGCAGGGCCTCGAGCGCCAGATTCATCCGGAAGCTGCCCGAACCACAATGATAGCCGGCTATCATTGTGCGGAAATCAGAAGGCAGGTCAGCGGGATTGATCAGGCGATCATATAGCAGCTTCGGTCCGACATTGGCGATAATCTTTGCAGCATGGATCTGTTCGCCCCCGGACGTGCAGACTCCGATGGCAGCTCCATTTTCGACAAGCAGTTTCTTCACGGGCGTGTCGAGGCTGATCTCCACCCCGACTTCTTTGCAGGCATCGGCCATGAGCTGCGTGATCCGTCCCATCCCGCCGATCACATGGCCCCATTGACCCTGCTTGCCATTGACCTCGCCAAAGACATGGTGAAGCAGAACATAAGCGCTTCCCGGCGTGTCCGGACTGGCGTAATTGCCGACAATCGCGTCAAAACCGAAGGCGGCCTTGATCGGTGCGCTTTCAAACCACTGGTCGAGGAGTTCGCGTGCGCTCAGCGTGAACAATTTGATGATTTCATGCTGTTTCAGTATCGAGAGGCGCGCGAACCGGCGGGCCGTGCGGATTCCTTTCAGCAGGGAGCGCGACCGGTCGCCGGCATTTGGAGGAATTTCCAGTGCCAGATCGCGCAATATGTCTGCCGCCGATTCGAGCATGTCATAATATTCCGGCAACCGCGCGGCATCGGTCTTCGAGAAACGCGCAATCTCCTGTTGCGTGGCCGCGAGCGAACCGCCGACGAGCAGATATTCGCCGCCACCGAGCGGCAGAAAGTTGCTTCTGGGGCGTTCGATCACGCGGTAGCCGCGCTTTACCAGTTCCATGTCGGCGATGATTTTCGGTTGCAGGAGCGAGACCGTGTAGCTTGCGGTGCTGTTGCGGAAACCAGGATGAAATGCCTCGGTCACTGCCGCGCCACCAATCACGCCACGCGCTTCCAATATGCGTACCTTCATGCCGGCGCGGGCGAGATAAAAGGCGCAGACCAGACCGTTATGGCCTCCGCCGATGATCAACGCGTCCGGTGGATGTGCGTGCATGGTGGTTCGGCCTAACAGCGGTCAATCGCCGCAGCAACCCACAATCCTCCGGGCCAAATCACCCTGTTCCGGATCGACAGGTCCCTCGATCGACGAGACGCGTTTCTATTGGCTATGCTGGCGGCAGAAAAGCGGATTTGTGCAAATCCTGTCGGGATGATAGGACCAAGGGCATCCCAATTGGACAAGGAATATATGGAATGAGATATTTGTTGCTGACCGCTGTTTCTGTTCTGGCGCTGGGCGGCGTCATGGTCGGACCGGCAAGCCATGCACAGGCTGACGAAGCTACGGTTCCGGCGACGGAAGACGTCAATGTGCAGCTGTCCGAGTTTTTCAAACAATATGATGATCAGGAACTCGCTCATTCTCCGATGTCCAAAGCCTATCGCGGGATAAGGGACGCCGATTATGGCAAATGGAATGACCCGAGTGATGCTGCGGAAATAGCGGAATATGAACGCGGCCAGGCCGCTCTTGCCGAGATGAAGGCCGGATTTGACACCGATCAGCTGAATGCAGGCAGCCGATTGAGCTATCGTCTGTTCGAAGCGCGGGCTGAACGATCAGCCAACGCCTTTCCGTTCCGCCACAATGCCTATATTTTCGATCAGATGAACGGTGCGCAAAGCCAGATTCCGGCGTTCATGATCAATATTCACCGCGTGTCGAGCCAAGCGGATGCGGAAGCCTATGTTAGTCGGCTTGATGGCGCCGGTCCGTTGATCGAGACGCTGGTCGCCCAGTCGGCGGAGCGGGCAAACAACGGCATCATCGTGCCGGACTGGGTGTTCCCCTATGTGATAGCCGATGCCAAAAATGTGATCAGCGGTGCTCCCTTTGGCGATGGCGCGGATTCGCCCATTTATGCTGACCTCAAAAAGAAAGTGTCGGCACTGGATATTTCCGATGCGGAAAAGGCAAGCCTCATATCGCGTGGTGAAACAGCGCTGAACGAGAGCCTCAAGCCAGCCTATGAGAAGCTGATCACCGAGATGGAACGGCAACAGGCGATGGCGGTCGATGGTGACGGTATCTGGCGTTTCAAGGATGGTGCCGCTTATTATGCGGAGCGGTTGAACAATTATACCACCACCGATCTGACAGCGGACGAAATTCATCAAATCGGTCTCGACAATGTCGCGCGCATTCACGGATTGATGCGCAAAATCATGGCGGATGTCGGTTTTGACGGCAGTTTGCAGGATTTCTTCCAGCACCTGCGGACCAGTGACGAATTTTATTATGACACACGCGAGGCCTATCTGGCGGATGTCGACAGCAAGCTGGCTGCCATGACAGCCAAGCTGCCTGAATATTTCAATACGCTGCCGAAAGCGCCACTGGTGATCAAACCGGTCGAGGCGTTTCGCGAAAAATCTGCGGGCAAGGCGTTTTACAACAGCCCCGCCGCCGATGGATCGCGTCCAGGGACCTACTACGTCAACCTCTATAATTTACGCAGCATGTCGAAAACGGAACTGGAGGCGCTGGCCTATCACGAAGGCTTGCCCGGCCATCATTTGCAGCGGTCGATTCAGACCGAACTGGGAGATTTGCCACCATTCCGGAGATTTGGCGGATGGACGGCCTATACCGAAGGATGGGGGCTCTATTCGGAGGAACTCGGCAAGGACATGGGCTTTTATGAAGATCCCTATAGCGATTTTGGCCGGCTCGGGATGGAATTATGGCGCGCTTGCCGGCTGGTTGTTGATACTGGCATCCATCACAAACGCTGGAGTCGTGAGGAAGCGATCCAATATCTGACGGACAATACACCCAATCCCGAAGGCGATATTCGAAAGGCAATCGAGCGTTATATCGTCTATCCCGGGCAGGCGACCGCCTATATGATCGGCAAGCTGAAAATACTGGAGCTTCGCACGCGGGCACAGGATGCGCTGGGGGACAAGTTCACGATGGGCGAATTCCACGACGTGATCCTGAAAAGTGGTCCGGTGCCGCTCGACATCATGGAAGAGCGGGTGAATTCCTGGATCGCGGCGAACAGCTGAGTTGCAGCTCCAATCGACCCCGATGTCCTAAATAGTCAAATCTACCCGATGAATCTGTCGTATTTGTCCAATTAATCTGCGCTGTTGCGAGTGCATAGGGGCTCTGCGACCCTAAGGGCTCGGACCATCGCATGGCGAAGGTCCAAGAGTTCTTTTCCTTATCGGCCTGGCTATTAATTTAGTCAGGCCTTTTTTTTACCTTTGTTTTTCAGCTATAAGGGAGCATCGGTAAACTATCTGGACTTGAGGGGGGGACAGATAAAGGGGTCGTAAATTGGTTAGTTTGAGATATTTTGCACCTGCGGAAGACGTCCGGGACCTGGTCTCGGTCTATTATCTGTTCGAGGTACAGCAGCCACGTTTTGCAGATAACGAGCGGGCCGCTATCGCACAGATGCGTTTTTTGCTGGAGGGCGAGGCGGTCGTCAGCTTTGCCGATGGCAGCAGTTTCCCGGCTTCCGGTGCGATGCTGCAGGGGCCTTCGACCGGGGCAATGCATTTTGACGTGACCGGACCGTTCCGCATGTTCGGGATCGGCATTCTGCCTGCTGGCTGGGCTATTTCTACCCGGAAATCCGCAGCGGACTATACCGATCGGGCGGTTGACGCTGCGGATGTATTTACCCAGGAAATTGAAAAGAATCTCGAATATTTGCGCGGATGCCAGACTCCCGAAGAGATGGTGGCCTGGGCGGACAAGATTTATCGGGCGCTGAAACCACGGTTGAAGCCCGAAACCGAGGCTTTCACCAAGATGATCGACGAGTGGCTGTCGTCGGAGCCCTCGCCCCCGGTCAGCAAGTTGATGGAACGCTCAGAGCAAAGCTCGCGGCAGGTGCTGCGCACCGTGAACAAACTATATGGCATGCCGCCAAAATATCTGGCGCGCAAATATCGTGCGCTTCGCGCGGCGCGGGCCTATGCCGAGCATAATGAAGAAGAATTGCTCGAACTGGTCGACGCCTTTTATGATCAGTCCCACATGATCCGCGAAGTGAAATTCTTCGCCGGCGTGACCCCGAGCCAGTTGCGCGTGGGTGAAGGCGAAACCGCACGGCTGATCGATCAGCGCAAGGACCTGAAGGGCAAGATTGCACCGCTGACTTCCGATACGTAATTGGAAGAATTGGAAGCCTGTTTTTGCTTTTTTCGAACCGCGTGAAGTCGCGCTGCGCTTGCAATGTTGGATAAATGAGACTAAATCAGTCTTGTTTAGATATCCACTCTTAGCGATTCGAGAAAATGCGTCTTTCCAACCTCGCCGATTATGCCGTTGTCCTGATGTCCGCCGCCGCGCGGCATTGTGGCGCAGCGCTGCTTGCAGAAGGGAAGCTCAACGCAACCAAATTGGCGCAGGAAACCGGTGTGCCGCTACCCACGGCAAAGAAGCTGATCAGCCGCCTGACTGCCGCCGGTCTGTTCGAATCGACGCGTGGTATCGGTGGTGGCATCCGGCTTGCCCGGCCGCCGTCATCCATCAGCCTTGCCGATATTGTCGAGGCGGTCGAAGGGCCGTTGGCAATTACCAGCTGCATGGTCGACGGCAATCATGATTGCGCGCTGGAAAGCGGCTGTACCGTGAAACCGCATTGGGGCGTGATCAATCGCACGATCCGTGCGGCCCTGCACGAGGTCAGCCTCGCCAGCCTGTCGGATTTGCCTGCAACAAACATGGATCATCATGCGTCTCGGCCGATGTCGGGAGATGGTGACAGGGAGCGAAGTGTTTCGACTTCGCTCGACACGAACGGGATATTGGTATGAACGAACAAGTGAAGACGGAGCCGCTCGATGAGCGCGCGGAAATGAACGCCGAAGCACAGGAAGCGGTCGACAAGGCGTCGACCTATGAGTTCGGCTGGTCGTCTGACATCGAACAGGATTTTGCGCCGAAAGGTCTGAACGAAGACACGGTGCGCTTCATTTCCGACAAGAAGGGCGAGCCGGAGTGGATGCTTGAATGGCGTCTGAAAGCGTTTCGCCAGTGGGAAAAGATGGAATCGCCGGACTGGGCGAAGCTCGATATTCCGATGATCGACTATCAGGACGCTTATTATTACGCGGAGCCCAAGGCCAAGGAAAAGCTGGGTTCGCTCGATGAGGTCGATCCCGAGATTCTGCGGGTCTATGAGAAACTCGGCATCCCGATCGAGGAGCAGAAGGTTCTTGCTGGCGTCGAGGGCGCGCGCAAGGTTGCTGTGGACGCGGTGTTCGACAGCGTGTCGGTGGCGACCACTTTCCGCAAGGAACTGGAAGACGCAGGCGTGATCTTCCGCTCGATCAGCGAGGCGATCAAGGAATATCCCGAACTGGTAAAAAAATATCTCGGCAAGGTCGTGCCGATGCACGACAATTATTTCGCGACGCTCAACTGCGCCGTGTTCAGCGACGGCACCTTTGTCTATATTCCCAAGGGCGTTCGCTGCCCGAGGGAACTCAGCACCTATTTCCGGATCAATGCCGAAAATACCGGGCAGTTTGAGCGGACATTGATTGTCGCCGACGAGGGCAGCTATGTTTCCTATCTCGAAGGCTGCACCGCACCGATGCGCGACGAGAACCAGCTGCACGCCGCCGTCGTAGAGCTGGTCGCGATGGATGATGCGGAGATCAAATATTCGACCGTGCAGAACTGGTATCCCGGCGACGAGAATGGCAAGGGCGGCATCTATAATTTCGTTACCAAGCGCGGGCTGTGCCAGGGCAGGAACAGCAAGATCAGCTGGACCCAGGTCGAGACCGGCAGCGCGGTGACCTGGAAATATCCGAGCTGCGTGCTGAACGGCGAAGGCAGCGTGGGCGAATTTTATTCCGTCGCGCTGACCAACAATTATCAGCAGGCCGATACCGGCACCAAGATGATCCACAATGGCAAGAACACCCGTTCGACGATCATCTCCAAGGGGATCAGTGCCGGTCACAGCGACAACACCTATCGCGGTCTGGTGCGGGTCGGGCCCAATGCGGAGAATGTCCGCAATTTTACCCAGTGCGATTCATTGCTGCTTGGTGACCAGAGCGGCGCGCATACCGTGCCCTATATCGAGGTCAAAAACCCGACCGCGACGATCGAGCATGAAGCGACGACCAGCAAAATCTCCGACGACCAGATGTTCTACGCCCAGCAACGCGGGCTGGATGAAGAGGCGGCGGTGAGCCTGATCGTCAACGGCTTTGCCAAGGAAGTACTCAAGGAACTGCCGATGGAATTTGCGGTGGAGGCACAGAAATTGCTGGCG
>CAJQNR010000172.1 GCA_905479715.1 uncultured Sphingorhabdus sp. | reverse complement strand
CGCTGGACATTATCCGCGGCAGCAATGCACGGACGAAAGTGATCGCTATTCCGGACTAATCTCGGGGCGCTAATTTTCCCGGCAATGGTGGCGGTCAAAAAGACCAGTCACGTCCAATTGGAAAATTATTCCGGCGTTGCTGCCTGTGCATTCTGTCCGTCACCTTCGGGTGCGGCGATGATGTCGCGGGTCACGCTGCCCTTGTCGACGGTAAAGGTATCGGGATCACCGACCGAGCTGCGAATGCCGGCATCGGCACTGCCGGCCTGACCGACTATGGATGATTCGGTGACGCTGCGGGCTTGCGGGCCGCCAAACAGGGCTTCCAGAGTCTGTTGCTGCAAACCACCGGTTTGGGGGCGAGGCTGGCCCGGCTGTGGCGGGGTCAGCGTGAAGTCGGGCGGGATTACCAGCGGTGGCTGGCGCGAAACCGCGAATTCATCGGGCCGTTCACGGTCAAACAACCCGGTCGAGCCGCAGGCAGACAGGCTGGCCAGCGAAACAAGGCTGATGGCGACGGTGGATTTACGCATGTTTTTATCCCTTAAAAATCTCTTACGGAGCGTGATAGCGCGCTCCTCTCACAGGTCAACTTTCGTCAAGCTGAACGTCGTCTTTTGTATCATCCTTCTTTTCGCGGATTAGCAGCGCCCGCGCAAGCAGGATTACCACCCCGATGCTGATACAGGCATCGGCGAGGTTGAAAATCAGGAAGGGCCGGAAGTCACCGATGTGGAGATCCGCAAAATCCGCGACATAGCCAAGCCGTGCGCGGTCGACGATATTGCCCATCGCCCCGCCGAGCACCATGCCCAGTGCGGCTATGTCCCATTTGGCCTTTTCGCGGTTCATCCAGATGAAGACGGCGAAGCCGATCAGGCCGGTTAGCGCGACCAGCGCCCAGCGCTGGAAATCGGACGATGCGGTGAGAAAACCCATCGAAACGCCGTAATTTTCCGCCCAGGTCAGGTTGAAAAACGGGATCAGCTCGATCTGGCCGCGGTTCGGCAGCTGCAGCAGTTGCATGACGACAAATTTGCTCGCCTGATCGACGAAAAAGATCAGAAAGGCGATGATCAAGCCGATGCGGCGGTATTTCCTGATTTGGTCGGTCATATCAGCCCCCGTTCGTGTCGAGCGAAGTCGAGACACATGGATATCGCGTGACGCGTTTCTCGACTACGCTCGAGATGAACGCAGAGCGGTTCACGCCAGAACCTTCGCGCAACGGTCACAAAGCGCGCCGTCTTCTTCGACTTCGGGCAGCAAACGCCAGCAGCGGCCGCATTTGTGATTTTCGGTCTTGGTGACGGTGATATCGTATGAGGCTTCAGCTTCGTCATCTGTAAAGCCACTGACTGATGCGTTGGCAACAATACAGAGCTCAGGAATATCGACCGTTTGTGCACGATCAATGAGCTGAGGATCTTTGAGGCGAATCCCTACTTCTGCCTCCAGGCTAGAACGGATAACTTTGTCACGACGCAATGGTTCGATTGCTTCAGTTACGTGCATTCGCAAGCCGATGAGGTGTTCCCATTTACGATTTAGCTCTTCATCCACCCAACCGGCATCAACCTCAGGCCATTCCTTCAAATGGATCGAGTCATTCTCGTCCGGGAAGCGGCTCTGCCAGATTTCCTCGGCGGTAAACACCAGCACCGGCGCGATATAGCGGGTGAGGGCGTGGAACAAGATATCCATCACCGTCCGGTAGGCCATGCGCTTGGGATCATCCGGCGCGTCGCAATAGAGGCAATCCTTGCGGATATCGAAGAAGAAGGCGCTGAGATCTTCCTGCGCAAACGCATTGAGCGTCCGCATATAGGGACCGAAAGCAAAATCATTCACATGTTGCTTCAACTCTGCATCGACCTCGGCCAGCCGGTGCAGGATATAGCGTTCCAGTTCCGGCATATCGGCCACCGCCACCCGCTCGGCATCGGTAAAGTCGCCAAGCCCACCGAGCATATAGCGGAAGGTGTTGCGAAGCTTCCGGTAGCTGTCGGAAATCCCCTTGAGGATTTCGTCACCGATCCGGTGATCCTCGGTATAATCGACGCTCGCCGCCCATAGCCGCAATATATCCGCGCCCTGCACGTCGATGATCTTCTTCGGATCGAGCGTGTTGCCGAGCGACTTCGACATTTTCTTGCCGGTCTTGTCGAGCGTCATGCCGTGGGTCAGCACCGCCTTGTAAGGTGCATGGCCTCTGGTGCCGCAGCTTTCGAGCAGGCTCGACTGGAACCAGCCGCGATGCTGGTCGCTGCCTTCCAGATAGAGGTCCGCCGGGCTCCGCTGTTCCGGCCATTTGCCGCTTTCCAGCACAAAGGCATGGGTGCAGCCGCTGTCGAACCAGACGTCGAGAATATCGGTGATCACCTCATAATCGTCGAGAAGATGGTCGCTACCGAGAAAATCCTGATGATCGGCGTTGAACCAGGCATCGGCGCCGCCAGCCTTGAACGCCGCAATGATCCGCGCGTTGACCGCTGGATCATTGAGATATTCGCCGCTCTTGCGGTTCACATAAAGCGCAATCGGCACGCCCCAGGCGCGCTGGCGGGAGAGTACCCAGTCGGGGCGACCCTCGACCATCGATTCGAGACGGCGACGCCCGCGTTCCGGTACGAAGCGAACCTTGTTGCGAATTTCGTCGAGCGCGATTTCGCGCAGCGTCGCACCATCGCCCTGATCGGCGCGAATGGCCGCTTCATCGGCGCAGCGCGGGACGTCGTGATCAATTGGCGTATCCATCGGCACAAACCATTGCGGCGTGCAGCGATAAATGATCTTCGCTTTCGAGCGCCAGCTGTGTGGATAGCTGTGCTTGAAATCAGCACTCGCCGATAACAGCGCGCCCTCTTCGCGCAGATCCGAACAGATCGGGCCTTCCGGGCCATTAAAATTCTTGTTGATCACCCCGCCGGCGCGTTCATCGCCGCGCGGCAGCCATTCCCAGTCCTCGCGATAGACGCCATCGGCATCGACCGCGAACACTGGATTAATGCCATTGGCCTTGCACAGATCAAAATCATCCTCGCCATGATCGGGCGACATATGGACCAGCCCGGTACCGGCATCGGTGGTGACGAAATGCGAACCATCGAGGAACGGGCGCGGCTTGGTGTAGAATTCGCTGTCCGGGAATTTGTCGGCCATAGGGTGTTTGGCGGTGGCACCGGCAAGTTGGGAGCCTTTTCCTTGCCAAAATCTCGTAGTAATTCCAAAAGCATCGCCAGTTAACGGCACGAGACCGGCTGGCGTTGACGAATTTGATTCTGCTGGCTTTTTGGGGTGCACGCGACGATTAAATTCTCCGGCAAGATTACTTGCGACCAGAATTTTGCGTCCGTCAAATTCAAATCCGATATACTCAACATCCGCCCCATAAGCCAATGCCTGATTGACCGGAATCGTCCAGGGCGTCGTAGTCCAGATCACCGCGTGCGCGCCCTCCAATTCAGGAGCCAACGGGCATTTATCAATCTCGAACGCCACATCAATTTGCGTCGAGACGATATCCTCATATTCCACCTCGGCCTCGGCCAGCGCGGTCTTCTCGACCGGCGACCACATCACCGGCTTGGCGCCGCGATAGAGCTGGCCGGCTTCGGCGAATTTCAGCAATTCGGTGACAATCGCCGCTTCGGCGTCATAGTCCATCGTCAGATAGGGCTTGTCCCACTGGCCCATCACGCCGAGCCGCTTGAATTCCTCGCGCTGGACGTCGACCCATTTGCCCGCATAGTCCCGGCATTCGGCGCGAAATTCGCTCGCCGGAACCTCGTCCTTGTTCAGCTTTTTCTTGCGATATTGTTCCTCGATCTTCCACTCGATCGGCAGGCCGTGGCAATCCCAGCCGGGCACATAAGGCGCATCCTTGCCGAGCAGGCTCTGCGAGCGGACGACCAGATCCTTCAGCGTCTTGTTGAGACTGTGCCCGATATGGATATTGCCATTGGCATAAGGCGGGCCGTCGTGAAGAATGAATTTCTCGCGGCCAGCCCGCGCTTCGCGCAGCTTTTCATAGAGACCAATCTTCTGCCAGCGCTCCAATATCGCCGGTTCCTTGTTCGCAAGGCCAGCCTTCATCGGGAAATCGGTTTTCGGCAGGAAAACCGTGTCTTTATAATCTGCTTTGGGATCGGTCATGATCGCGGGGATTAGGGGACGCGGGGCTTAGGTGCAAGCGGGATTTGTGCGCGTGCAGCAACCGATTGTCTTGGGCCTGTGGCAGGACTGTTGCCGGTCTGAGAGGTGGATCGACAGGCTCACCAGGAACGGACATGGGATATTCTCATCAGATTGCGACAAAAACGCTCGTCCTGAGCCTGTCGAAGGGCGCCTATGGTCTTGAGCTGTCCTTCGATAGGCTCACCACGAACGGATGTTTCAAGCCAGCAGTGCTCTCGCCCGGTCGCAATCCTTTTCCATCTGCACCTTGAGCGCCTCGAGATCATCAAATTTCTCTTCACCGCGCAGGAAATGGTGCAATTCGACCTCGATCGTCTGTCCATAGAGACCTTCGTCGAAATCAAAGAAATAGGGCTCGAGCAATTCCTTGGGCGGCTCGAACGTGGGACGAATGCCGAGACTCGCTGCGCCGTTCAGCACCCGGCCATCGGGCAGGCGGCCCTTGACCGCATAGATGCCGTATTTCGGGCGCAGATATTGTCCGATGTCGACATTCGCGGTGGGAAAACCGAGGATCCGGCCGTTCTTGTCGCCATGGATCACTTCCCCCTGGATCGTGAAGGGGCGCGTCAGCAGGCGGTTCGCTTCCTCGCATTTGCCTTCTTTCAACGCGGCGCGGATGCGGCTCGAGGAGATGACATTTTCACTATCGCTGATCGGGCTGACTGCTTCAGTTTTCAGACCGTGCGCCGCACCGACTTCGCGCAGCAGATTGATGTCGCCCTTGGCGCCCCTGCCGAAGGTGAAATCCGCTCCGGTGACCACGCCCGCCGCGCCAAAGCGCTCGACCAGCAGCCTGGCGACAAAATCCTCTGCCGTCGTCCTTGCCAGTCCGGCGTCAAATTCGAATACCAGCATCGCACTGGCCCCGGCGTCGGCAAACAGGCGCTGGCGCTGGTCGAGACTGGTCAGCCGGAAGGGCGCAACATCAGGTTTGAAAAAGCGCACCGGATGCGGATCGAAGGTAGCAATGATCGCCGGACGTCCTTCGTCTTCCGCCCAGCTCAGCGCCTTGCCGGCAACCGCCTGATGGCCGAAGTGAAAGCCGTCAAAATTGCCCAGCGCAATAATCGCGCCGCGCAGGTCGCCTTCGATGCGGTCTTTTCCGTTCAGTCGAATCATCGAATCGCTATTGCGGTTTTCTGCGCATGTTTCAACATACTCGTCATGCCAGAGCCGGCTCGCATTTAACCGGCATCGGAAGTGCGGGCGTCGTTATCGGTCTTTGTCGGCGCGGTGCTTTGCGACAAAGGCACCAGTCCCGCCTTGATCACCCGTAACGCGTTCAGCCCCATCACCGCACGGATTTCCGCTTCGGTAAAGCCGGTATCGATCAGTGCCTGGGTAATCTGCGCAAGTCGGCTGGCATCAAAACGCGTCGTCACCGCGCCGTCAAAATCGCTGCCCAGCGCGACATATTCGATCCCGACCAGATCACGGACATGCTTCACCGCTCTGGCCACGGTCGCCGGATCGGTATCGCACATCGCGCCGTCCCAATAGCCGAGACCAATGACCCCGCCGGTGGCTGCCACGCCCCTGATTTCCGCATCGGTCAGGTTACGGTTGACCCCGCACACCGCCTGCACGCCGCCATGGCTGGAGACCACCGGACGCTGCGCCATCTGCAATATGTCGGCGACCGTCGCGTGGCTGCTATGGGCAATATCGACGATCATCCCCATCGATTCCATGTCGCGGATGATGGTCCGGCCAAAATCGGTCAGGCCGCCTTTTTCAATGCCATGCATCGATCCGGCCAGTTCATTGTCGAAAAAATGCACCAT
Organism: uncultured Sphingorhabdus sp.; assembly: GCA_905479715.1. Lineage (GTDB taxonomy): Bacteria > Pseudomonadota > Alphaproteobacteria > Sphingomonadales > Sphingomonadaceae > Parasphingorhabdus. Next base: position 13,236 of record CAJQNR010000172.1, on the reverse strand, counting down.
CCCCGCCATCCGCATCCCGGCGTCGTAGAGTTTCTGCAAATTTTCCCGCTGGCCTTCCAGCGTCTGCAGGCCCTCGGCGGAGAAGAGCACGCCCACCGGTTTGTTCTTGTTCATAGCCGCTGTCGCCAACTGGTCAAGATCGCCCGGTTTGCTCACCGACAACATCGCGCCCGCTGATTTTTCGACGGCCTTGTCCAGCTTCTGTGCATGATAAAGCTGCCTCTCGAGCAACGAAAACCAGGTCCGCACAGGCTGCAACTGGGTGATTGCGAGCAAGGTGATATTGTCGGTGTCGCCGCTGTTGCTGTCGTAATTCTGGCCTCTGGGCGTCTTGGTCACGCTGGAAAAAACCTGCAGCCCGACATTGCCTTCCTGCAAGCGCTTCAGGTCGATATGCCCACGATCCACGCTATCGGTAATCTTGCGCTTCCACAGCAACGTGTCGCCGTGGAGATCGATGATCATCAGGCTGTCATGCAATTTCTGGGTGTCGGCGCGAATTTCCGGCAGGGGCTTGCCGTCGATCATATTGGTCTGTTTCTCGAACCATGCCGGTGCAAAAATCAGGAAGGCAACGAGCAAAATGCCGACGACCCCCAATAATGCCAGCAGGAACTTCTTCATCCAATTTTCCTTTTGAGGGTAACAAAGCTGAAGCCCGGTCGGTCATTCTTCGCGTCATGATCCTCGCGCGCCACTTCTTCCCAGACGACTTCGTCGAAGGCCGGCATCCTGATATCGCCCTTCGGTTCTATGTGCACTTCGGTGAGTTCGATCCGGTGGGCCCGGTCGAGAAAGGCCTTGTAGATTTCTGCCCCCCCGATCACCGCGATATGCGGGGAATTGGCTATCTTCAGGGCGCTTTCAATGCTGTCCGCTATCTCCGCGTCGTCGGCTTCCCATTCCGTGTCTCGGGTCAGCACGATATGCCGTCGTCCGGGCAACAGGCCGGGCAGGCTGTCAAAGGTCTTGCGGCCCATGATCATCGGCTTGCCCATGGTCATCGTTTTGAACCGCCTCTGGTCCTCGGGCAGACGCCATGGAATAGTGTCGCCATCGCCGATCACACCATTGTCGGCGCGGGCAAGAAAGAGGATGATTTCAGGATGGTTCATGGGCGACGCCTAGCGCAGTTCCGGCGGACTGCAAATTAGAAATGCAATTTGGTGACATGGCCCATTTTCCGACCCGGCCGACTCTCGCCCTTGCCATAGAGATGGAGATGGTTGGTGCCGTCGGACAACAGGCTCTGCCAGTCATCCGCTTGCGCCCCGATCAGATTGTGCATCTCGACCTTTTTCGCGGCGAGCCCGGTGTCGCCGAGCGGCAATCCGCAGATCGCCCTGATATGATTTTCAAACTGGCTGGTGATCGCACCCTCGATCGTCCAGTGGCCGCTATTATGCACCCGCGGCGCCATTTCGTTGAACACCGGACCGTTTTTGGTGGCAAAAAATTCACAGGTGAGCACGCCGACATAGTCCATCGCCTCTGCCATTTTCGCGGCGAGCGCACGGGCGTCGTCCTGCTGTTCCAATATCGCGGCAGGGGCGGGTGCGACCGATAGCGCCAATATACCGTCTTCATGGATATTGTGCGGCGTGTTCCAGAACCGGATTTCGCCATCCTGCCCGCGCACCAATATCACCGAAAATTCATGGTCAAAGGTCACGAAACCTTCGGCAACGCAGGGCTGCTGCGCCACAGCATCCCAATGCCGGTCGAGATCATCTCCCGGACGGATCCGCGACTGTCCCTTGCCGTCATAGCCCATACGGATGGTCTTGAGAATCGCCGGAGTACCGATTTCCGCAATCGCCTTGTCGAGCGACGGGCGATCAGTCACTTCGGCAAAGGGAGCGGTGGTCCCGCCATGGTCGCGGGCGAAATTCTTCTCGGCAATCCGGTTTTGCGCAATATCCAGCGCGGCGATCGGCGGATGCAGCGGCGCCAAGGCGGCGATTTCCTGCAGCGGTGCGACCGGCACGTTTTCAAATTCAAAGGTGATGACATCGCAGCTTTCAGCGAAGCGGGTCAGCGAGGCGATATCTTCATCCTGAGCGCAGGTAAATTGGGCGGAGACTTCGGCGGCGATGCTGTTGTTGTCAGACGCATAGATATGGCAGCGATAGCCGAGCTGTGCCGCGGCCACGCTCAGCATCCGGCCGAGTTGGCCGCCGCCCAATATGCCGATGGTCGATCCAGGAGGAAGGGTTTGCATAGGGCCTGCTTATTCGGGCTGGTCGGCGACGGATTCGGTCTGCGCCGCACGCCACGCATCCAGCCGCTGGGCGAGTGCCGGGTCGGAATTGGCAAGGATGGCCGCAGCCAGCAGCGCCGCATTTTTGGCGCCCGCTTCTCCGATCGCCAAAGTACCGACCGGGACGCCGGCTGGCATCTGGGCAATCGAAAGCAGGCTGTCCATACCGCTCAGCGCCTTTGACTGGATCGGTACGCCGAGCACCGGAATGCGGGTCATCGACGCTGCCATGCCGGGAAGATGGGCTGCTCCGCCTGCGCCCGCGATGATGACTTTGAGTCCGCGATCCGCTGCCGAAGTCGCATAGTCATAGAGCCGGCCGGGCGTCCGGTGCGCCGACACGATCCTTGTTTCATGCGCGACGCCCAGCTGATCGAGGATGTCGCTCGCAAGCTTCATCGTCACCCAGTCGGACTGGCTGCCCATGATAATCCCAACCGGAGGAGATGCTTCGACCATTTTTGCCCCTGACAAATGCTACGGAAGCAACGTGGTTTAGTCATGAAATCGCCCGGACGCAATGACACTTATGGCCGGTATGAAATTTCATCGTGACAAATGGGGCCAGTCGATTGAGCGCCGGGTCGCCGAGCCGCAATTTGCTCGTTTTTACACCTGTGAAGCATGATTGTCTTGTATTTTCAAATAGATAAAAATATAGGCGCGCAAAAGAGCAAGAAAGGAGGATGATATGCATCAGACAAATGCAAGCAATGATCAGGATTGTGAAAGTTGTGTTGTCCTTCGGCGTGAAATAGATGCCCTAAAAGACGAACTGGCCGAAATGGAGAAGCATGCTTATCATGACATGCTGACCGCGCTGCCGAACCGGCGGTTTTTTGTGCAGAACCTTGAAAGCCGAATCGCGCGATGTCAGCGATATGGCGATAATTGTGCCGTGTTGTTTCTTGACGTCGACAATCTGAAAAAGATCAATGATAATCATGGCCATGCCGCCGGTGACATTGTGCTCGCACGCCTAGCTCAGATATTGCGGTCACATATTCGCATGTCGGACGTGGCAGCGCGCATCGGCGGTGATGAATTCGGCCTCCTGCTCGACCATCTGGATGCCGATCAGGTCGAGAAGAAAATAGCGTTTCTCATCGACCAGTTTGGCAAAACAAACTGTACCTATGGCGACCATTCCCTACCTTTTGGTGCGACCATCGGCTATTGTTTTGTCGGCCCCAGAGACACGGTCGAGGGCCTGATGTCCCGCGCCGACGCTGCAATGTATCGGGGAAAAGACAAGCCGCTATAATATTCGCAGACTAGCGATCCGCCAGATAATAACGTTCTATCTCGTTCAGCTCATCGTCCAGTTCATAGACAATCGGCTGACCGGTCGGGATTTCCAGACCGGTAATCTCGTCATCCGGAATCTTGGACAGATGCTTCACCAGCGCGCGCAGGCTGTTGCCATGGGCAGAGATCAAGACCCGTTTGCCCTTTTGTAATTCCGGTGCGATCCGGCTCTTCCAGTAAGGCAGAACGCGCACGATCGTATCTTTCAGGCTTTCGGTCGCCGGGACTTCAATTCCCTCGTAGCGCGGATCGTTGGACATCTGATAGGGACTGTCCGATGCCATTGGCGGCGGTGGTGTGTCAAAGCTGCGCCGCCAGATATGGACCTGCTCGTCGCCATGCTTGTCGCGTGTTTCCTGTTTGTTGAGACCGGTCAAGCCGCCATAATGGCGTTCGTTAAGACGGTAATTTTTCTCCACCGGCAACCACAGGCGGCCCATTTCCTCAAGCGCGAGGTTGAGAGTCTTGATTGCCCGGGTCTGGACGCTGGTAAAGCAGATCTTCGGGTCGATGCCCCGTTCTTTCATCAACTGTCCGGCGGCCTTGGCCTCCTCTACACCCTTTTCGGTGATGTCGACATCCCACCAACCGGTAAAACGGTTTTCCAGATTCCATTGCGACTGGCCATGGCGAAGAAGGATGAGTTGGGGCATTGATTGTCCTTAAGCTTGTGTTTTTCTTCCTCTAGCGCCGATGACGGAGGTCGCCAAGAGTGATTTCGGGCGGAAGCATCGATGGATGGTCACTCCGTGCGACCCGGTCGACCGGTTGTGCGAATATTTCCGATCTCAGGCGTTAAGTCGCCTCTCGCACCGCCGTTAACCTTAACACGATATCAAGATTATAATTTTAAAGCGGTTACAGACTGGTTGGTTCGGTTCCGGACCATGCCGCTTGAACGAAAATCCGTAATGAAGGTCTGGCGAGAAAATTGCCGCAATTGCGGCAGGCCATCCCCCTCTCAGCGCAATCAGACAAATTGGGACCGTGCTTCAACCTGGAGAATATTTTTTGAACAACATTAGCAAATTGCTTGTCGCTGCATTCGGCACCACCGCGATGGCCACCCCGGTGCTCGCACAGGATCTAACCGGCGAAGAGGAAGCCTTCGATGACAATGTGATCATTGTGACGGCCACCCGGCGTGCGCAGGATGTTCAGGATATCCCCCTTGCGGTGACCGCCGTTGGCCCGGTTCAGCTGGAACGCCAGGGGGTCGTCGGGGTCGCCGACATCGCCAGTGTGTCGACCAGCTTTTCCGTGTCCAACGCCCAGTTGGCATCGGGCTCGGTGGTGTTGCGGATCCGCGGTGTCGGTACCAATTCCAACAATATCGGATTTGAATCGGCGGTCGGAATTTTCATCGACGGCGCCTATCAGTCCCGTCCCGGTATCGCGCTGTCCGAATTTGTAGACGTGGAACGTGTCGAGGTTTTGCGCGGTCCTCAGGGCACGCTGTTTGGCCGCAATACATCGGCCGGTGCGCTGAATATCACGAACGTCCGGCCGAATCTGAACGAATTTGGCGGCTTCGCCAACGCCACATACGGCAATCGCGATCTTTACGGCGTCCAGGGTGCGGTCAACGTGCCGATTGTCGAAGGAAATCTGGCGCTGCGCGTGACCGGTGCCTATCGGGAGCGTGATGGCTATGTGACGGTGGTCGACAGCAGCGGTGCCAAAATTGGTGAATCCAACGGCACCGACCAATATCTCGTCCGCGGCCAGCTCGGTTTTGAAAGCGACAGCGGCATTCGGGGACGCTTGATCGCGGATTATGCCGAGAGCACGGCTGGCTGCTGCGCTGCAATCGAGGTCCTGCAATCGCCGCTTGAAACCTCCGGTCTGCTCGCGGTCGTCGGACTGGGCGCGCGCGGCGGTATGGCCGGTCCCGTTGTGGCGGTAAATCCATTTGATATGACCGCCGCCGAAGCCGCCGCCGACCAGCGGATTTCGACGGCCAGCTACGCTCCCCAAACACGCTTTGATCAATGGGGGGTCACCGGTGAAATCGAAGTGCCGCTCGGCGCCGGTGCGGACCTGATCTATATCGGCTCCTACCGCGAATATGAAGCGAACGAAGCCTATGATAATGACTTTTCGGATCTCGATCTGTTCAACGTGACGGAAAATCACACGTTCATTGAAACCAGAACGCACGAAATCCGGGTTCAGGGTGAACTGCTCGGCGGTGCGCTGGACTGGCTCGTGGGTGGCTATTATTCGAGGGAGGAAATTGCCCAGGATCTGACCTTTGCCCTGGGAGAGGATTATGGCCGGCTGGTGGGAGCCACTCTTGCGGGTGCAACCGGCGGAGCGACCCTGAACCCGCTAAGCCCTATTTTCCTTGGAGCCACGCCGCTTCAGAATATCACCGGCTTTGATCCGGCGACGGTCACCAACGCCAATCAATATGAGCAAATCAGCAAAAGCTGGTCGATCTTCACCCATAATACGCTGGCTGTGACCGACGGACTGAAGCTGACATTGGGGCTGCGCTATTCCGACGAAAGCAAAGACGGCAGCTTTGCCAGTGGCGTCGCCAACAATCCGGTCTGTCCGGCGATCATCGGTCAAATCTCGCCCGGTGGCGGTTTGAGCAGTCTGCCTGACGCGCTGCAAAATGCGTTATTCGGCCTTGGTTGCTTTGCCTTTTTCTCACCCGCCGATGCGCCCTATGCGGGAGTCCTGCCAACGCCGCGCACATTCGACGGCAAGTTTAGCGATACCGAACTGATCTACACCGGGAAAGTCTCTTATGCCTTTGCCGATCCGGTCAATATTTATGCGAGCTTTACCCATGGCTACAAGTCGGGCGGCTTCAATCTCGATTCGACGGCTGCGGCCGGCGGTGCCGATCCGCGCTTTCTGTCGGAAGAAGTCGACGCCTATGAAATCGGCCTGAAAGCGAAGCTTCTTGACGATGCTGTGACATTGAATCTGGTTGCCTTTCGCGAGCAATTCACGAACTTTCAGATTCTGGAATTTACCGGGGCCCAGTTCGAAACCTTCAATGTTCCCAAGGCGGAAACCCAGGGTATCGAAATTGAATCGACGATCCGCCCCAGCGACCATTTTACCGTCAACGCCGCTCTGACGTTCCTCGATGCCAATTATCCGGAGGATTGTGCCGGAACCGAGACTTCTGCCAATGTTCTCGCCTTGTGCGGCAATTCGCTGACCAATGCGCCGGACTTCGCCGGGATTGCAGGCGCGACCTATGAAAATGAACTGGGTGCCAATCTGGAATATTTCCTCAACGCGCAATTGCGTTTCGAAAGCGATCGGCGGACCTCAACCCAGGCCATCGAGACCGCCGATCTGGCGGCAATGATACCGGTGCCCTTTGGTACCCAGGACGGCAATATCAAGATCAATCTCCGCGCCGGTATCGGCAGTCAGGACGAGGCATGGGGGATCGAGGCCTTTGTGACCAATCTGACCAATGAAGTGACCCGCGGGGTGACCTTCAACACGGTCCTGCGGTCCGGTTCGCGGTCGGTCTTCATCCAGGAACCACGCAGCTATGGCCTGACATTGCGCAGCAAATTCTAGCGCGGAACTGTCGGAGGTGTCCCGAGGCCGTCGCGCCCGATCATGAAGGGGCCGGATTTTTCGGCCCCTTTTTCTTATGGCATGGCCCGAATCACCAGCAGCAGCAATTCACATCGGGACAGTCCGCCTGGCATTGGTCTAATTCCCGCTTGTAACTTTCCGAATTCATTGCGAATTTTGCAACTGTGGCTGATCTATCACTGGTATTTGTATCATATTTGCAACAGCAGGCTGGAATTCGCCCAGTTTCTGCGCGCTGCGCTTGATTTAATCATTCAATTAAAGGACTGGCTGCGACCGCAGCAGTCGTAAAAACAAGCCATCCCCCCAGGAAAATGGCGATGACGGCAGCGAGTATAACGGAGAGTATATATATGAAAGCCTTCAATAAATTTCTCATGGCAGCATTGTGCACGACGGCCATGACCACCCCCGCTTTTGCACAGGACGAAGCGCAGGAAGCTGAAACCTTCGACGACAATGTCATTATTGTGACGGCGACCCGCCGGGCCCAGGACGTGCAGGATATTCCTCTTGCCGTGACCGCCCTTAGCCCGGTCCAGCTCGACCGTCAGGGCGTCGTCAGCGTCGGCCAGATTAGCGACGTGTCATCGAGCTTCTCTGCCTCCAACGCCCAACTGGCGTCCGGTTCCGTGGTTCTGCGGATTCGCGGTGTTGGTACCTCATCCAACAATATCGGTTTTGAATCGGCTGTCGGTATTTTTATCGACGGTGCCTATCAGTCCCGTCCCGGTGTCGCGCTTTCCGAATTTGTCGATGTGGAACGCGTCGAAGTGTTGCGTGGTCCACAGGGTACGCTGTTCGGCCGCAACACATCTGCCGGTGCCTTGAACATCACCAATGTACGTCCGGATCTCAGCGAATTTGGCGGCTTCGCCAATGCCACTTACGGCAATCGTGATCTCTACGGCGTTCAGGGGGCGGTCAATGTGCCGCTCGTTCAGGACCAGCTGGCTCTGCGTGTCACCGGTGCCTATCGGCAGCGTGATGGTTATGTGACCGTTGTTGACGGTAGTGGAGCGAAAATTGGCGATTCGAATGGTAGCGACCAATATCTCGTTCGCGGTCAGCTTGGCTTTGAAACCGACAGCGGCATTAGCGGACGTCTGATCGCGGATTATGCGAAAAGCACGGCAGGATGCTGTACGCCGGTTGAAGTTTTGCAATCGCCACTCGAAACTGCCGGTCTGTTAGCAGCTGTCGGGCTGGGTGCCCGGGGCGGCATGGCAGCACCGGCCGTTGCGGTAAATCCATTCGATACAACCACCGCTGAAATCGCATCCGACAATCGTATCGCGACCGCCAATTTCGCACCGCAGACGAAATTTGACCAATGGGGTGTCACCGGTGAAGTCGAAGTGCCGATCGGTGACAGCATGGACCTGATCTATATCGGTTCCTATCGCGAATATGATGCGCAGGAAGCATATGATTCCGATTTCTCCGCACTGGATGTGTTCAATGTGACGGACAACCGGACTTCGATTGAAACCATGACCCACGAATTGCGTGTTCAGGGTGAAGCATTTGGCGGCGCGCTGAACTGGCTCGTTGGCGGATATTATTCAAAGGAAGATATTACTCAGAATGTCTCTCTTGCACTGGGTTCGGAGTATGATCAGCTCGCTGGAGCGATTCTGGCCGGTGCAACCGGCGGCGCGAGCCTGAACCCTTTGAGCCCGATATTCTTTGGCGCTACACCGTTTCAGAATCTCACCGGCTTTGATCCTGGCGTTGTCACCAACACCAATCAATATACGCAAAATAGCGAAAGCTGGTCGATTTTCACGCATAATACGCTTGAAGTTGCTGACGGACTGGAGCTGACTCTGGGTCTGCGTTATTCGGATGAAAGCAAGGATGGTGGCTTTGCTAGCATCGCGAACAACAATCCGGTTTGTCCCGCCATTGTCGGCCAAATCTCTCCCGGTGGTGCATTGAGCACCTTACCTGCCGCTCTGCAAAATGCATTTTTCGGTCTGGGTTGCTTTGCATTCACCGCACCGGCAGACGCGGCATATTCAGCGGTTCTGCCAACGCCACGGACATTCTCTGGCAAGTTCAGCGACACGGAACTGATCTATACCGGTAAAGTGGCTTATGCTTTTGCCGATCCGATCAATATCTATGCCAGCTTTACCCACGGCTATAAATCAGGTGGCTTCAACCTTGATTCGACGGCAGCCGCTGGCGGCGCTGATCCGCGTTTTGCTTCGGAAGAAGTGGATTCTTATGAAATTGGTTTGAAAGCCAAATTCCTCGATAATGCGGTGACATTGAATCTCGCTGCATTCCGTGAGAATTTCAAGAATTTCCAGGTTCTGGAATTCACCGGTGCTCAGTTCCAGACCTTCAATGTTCCGAAGGCGGAAACCCAGGGTGTTGAACTCGAAACGACGATCCGTCCGAGCGATCATTTCACGGTCAATGCGGCGATGACGTTCATCGATGCCAATTATCCGAATGATTGTGCCGGTACCCAAACTTCGGCCAATGTTCTGGCGTTGTGTGGAAATTCGTTGAGCAACGCACCGGATATCGTTGGTATTATAGGCGCTACCTATACCAATGATATTGGTAACAACCTGAAATATTTCCTCAACGGGCAGGTGCGTCTTGAAGGCGATCAGCGGACTTCTACGCAGGCCGTCGATCCCGCCGATCTCGCATCTATGACACTGGTTCCGTTCGATCAGCAGGATGGCAATATCAAGATCAACCTGCGCGCCGGTATCGGTAGTCAGGATGACGCGTGGGGCATCGAAGCCTTCGTGACCAACCTGACCAACGAAGTGACCCGCGGCGTGACGTTCAACACGGTGTTGCGCTCCGGTTCGCGTTCGGCCTTCGTTCAGGAGCCTCGCAGCTATGGACTGACCCTTCGCGGCAAGTTCTAGAATAGTAAAAATTTGGCGGTAATTCGTCACCACATGATCAGGGGCCGGTCTTTCCGGCCCCTTTTTATTGCGCGGCACAGCCATAGATGCAAAAGACCAATGCCATGAAAAACTTCATTTTCCAGACCGTCCCCGTGCTCCACTTCGGTGAAGGTTGCCTTGCCGAACTGCCCGGCCAGATCGCCGCCTTGCGCGCATCGCGACCGATGATTGTCACCGACAAGGGGATTGTCGGTGCTGGCCTGATCGGGCCGGTTGAAAAAACATTGTCTGATGCTGGCCTGCATGTCGAAATATTCGATTCGGTCGTCGCTGATCCCCCGGAAGCGATTGTCCGGCAAGCCATTGCTGCGGCGCAAGCTGCCAAAGTGGACATCGTCATCGGACTGGGCGGGGGCAGCTCGCTCGACACCGCCAAGGTAGTCGCTGCGCTCGCGGTCGACGGCGCGCAGCCTCTTGAAGAAATTTACGGGATCGGTTTGCTCGATCGCAAGGGGCTACCCACCATCCTCATCCCGACCACTTCCGGAACCGGATCGGAAGTGACCGCCATCTCGATCCTGACCACGGGCGAAACCACCAAGGCGGGGATCATCTCGCCGCATCTGGTCGCCGATGTTGCTTTGCTCGATCCGGTGCTGACCCTGGGGCTTCCCGCCGATGTGACCGCCGCAACCGGCATTGATGCGATGGTCCATGCGGTCGAATCCTACACCAGCCGCAACGGCAAAAATCCGGTCTCCGACATGCTGGCGATCGAGGCGCTGAAATTGCTCACTGCCAATATCGAGACCGCCTGTGCCGACGGCAGCAATATGGTTGCGCGCGAAGCGATGTTGCGCGGGTCGATGCTTGCCGGACAGGCTTTTGCCAATAGTCCGGTCGGCGCGATCCATGCGCTCGCCTATCCGCTCGGCGGCATTTATCATATCCCGCACGGCCTCTCCAACGCGCTGGTCATGCCCTATGTCATGCAGTTCAATCTCGAGACTGCCGCGCCGCTCTATGCCGAGCTGGCCGATGCGCTTGATATCCCCCGTGGTATTGAAAATAGCAGCGAGGCAAGGGCGCAGCATCTGATTGATTTCCTCGAGGGGCTGGCGGTCAAGGTGAAGGCCCCGCGCAAATTGCGCGACATCGGCATTGCCAAGGATGCCACGACCGAACTGGCCGAAGCGGCAATGTTGCAGACACGCCTGCTCGACAATAATCCCAAAGAGGTGACACTGGCCGACGCGCAACGGATCTATGATGCCGTCTGGTAAAAGCGCCCGTACAGAACCGCCGGCAAGGCGCGACTATCGCACCGGCAGTGTGATCACCACGCGCTGGAACGACAATGATCCTTATGGTCACGTCAACAATGCCATCTATTATTTCTGGTTCGACACCGCGGTGAACCGCTATCTGATCGAGCAGGGCGCGCTTGATATCACCGGCGGCGAGATCATTGGTCTGGTGGTCAACACCAGCTGCGATTATTTCGCACCGATCGCCTTTCCCGACGACGTCATGGCGCGTATCCGCGTCGAACGGCTCGGCAATAGCAGCGTTACTTATGGTGTCGGCCTGTTTCGCGGTGACGAGGATATCGCTTCGGCGGCGGGCAGCTTCACCCATGTCTATGTCGATCGCGAAACGCGCCGACCGGTTCCCCTCCCATCTCTCTTGCGTTCCGCGCTGGAGGCGATAGAGGTTTAATCAAACGATTAAATCGCCAGGAGAGAGAGATGCTACGCCCCTTCGATAATGACGAGCGCCGCCAGTTCCGAGAAACCTGCCGCCGTTTTGCCGAGACCGAGTTGCAGCCTTTTGCCAATGAGTGGGACGAAGCGGGCGAAATTCCCTGGGAGATGCACGAAAAAGTCGGTGCGCTGGGCGTCTGGGGTTTTGGCGTCGATGAAAAATATGGCGGTCTCGGCATCGACGATATCTTCATGCGCGTCGCCTGGGCCGAAGAAGCGGCGCGGGCGCATAACGGCGGCACGCTGGCCGCGCTTGGTGGACGCAGCATTTCCATCGGTCCGATCCACAAGCTGGCATCACAGGAAATCAAAGACCGGATTTTGAAAGATATCGTCCTCGGCAAAAAAGGCTCCAGCCTCGGCATTACCGAGCCGGGTGGCGGATCGGATGTCGCCAATATGCAGACCATGGCGCGGAAAGACGGCAATCACTGGGTGATCAATGGTGCCAAGACCTTTATCACCGGCGGGATGACCGCCGACCATTTTGTCGTCGGTGCGCGCACCGGCGGCGAGGGCCTGAACGGCATTTCGCTGTTTCTGGTCGATGCCAATGCCGAAGGCTTTTCCCGCACCGCGCTCGACAAGAAAATGGGCTGGTGGGCATCGGATCAGGCCTCGCTCTATTTCGACGAGGTACGGGTGCCGGCGGAGAATATGCTCGGCGAGGAAGGCCTCGGCTTCATTCAGATCATGCACAATTTCAACCACGAACGGCTTGGCATGGTCGCCCAGTCACTCGGCATGATGCGGGTATTGCTCGAATATTCGATCGACTATGCGCAGCAGCGCGAGACCTTTGGCAAGCCGATGATCAGACATCAGGTGATCCGCCACAAGATTGCCGAGATGTCGGCGCGGGTGGACCGGCTCGATGGCTGGCTGAACCAGATTTGCTGGCTCGCCGACCAGGGCGAAATGCCGGTCGCGCAAATTTGCAAGGCCAAGTTCAGCGCCACCAAGGATCTCGAATATTGCGCCAGCGAGGCGATGCAGATTCTCGGCGGGGCCGGCTATTTGCGCGGCAATCCGGTCGAGCGCTTCTACCGCGAGGTCAAGGTGATGGCGATCGGCGGCGGATCGGAAGAAATCATGCGCGATCTCGCCGTCCGGCAAATGGGTCTCTGATCCCGCTTGCCATTTTCGATGATCGGGGGATAAGCAGAACGACTTGAAAAATCCGTTCGTGCTGAGCTTGTCGAAGCACGCTGGATGAAAACAGAATGACGGCCTTCGACAATATCCGGCCGATGGAATAATATATGTCCGATCTGATATCCGCCGATGCGGGGCCGGAAGATGCTCCACCGCTGCTCCCCGCAGGTTCGGTGCTGTTCGGTCTGCTCACTTTCTCGATGATGGACGTCGTGATGAAGAGCCTGTCGATCGAACTGGGTGCCTATAATGCGATACTCTGGCGGGTATTGACGGCATTCGTCATTGTTTCGGT
>CAJQNR010000171.1 GCA_905479715.1 uncultured Sphingorhabdus sp. | reverse complement strand
GCAATGACACCGTCGCGCAGCGGCCGAATGGCTTCGATGCTGTCAGGGGTTTTGCCCATCATCATCTTGGCGTCGTTGCCAACAGCCTTGACCTTCTTGACACCATTGACGGTCTCAATCGCGACGACGGACGGCTCGTTGAGCACGATACCCTGACCGCGCAGATATACGACAGTATTCGCGGTGCCGAGGTCGATCGCCAAATCTTGCGAACGGAACTTGAACAGATTTTCAAACATATTTTTGTCCGTAATTTCTTATCTTTGCAGGCCAGGCTGCACCAAATGGTCAACGCTCTGGTTAAGCTGGACGGCTCATGAAATTAACCATGATAATCGTCCAGAAAATCAGGGGTCGCTTGGTTAGATCGCTTGGGCTAGGAACGCCTTTATGTCAATAAGAAGACTTCCAAATAGCCTGATAAATCGGATTGCTGCCGGAGAGGTTGTCGAGCGCCCGGCTAGCGCCCTGAAAGAGTTGGTCGAAAATGCGATCGATGCCGGCGCAAGCCAGATCAATATCCGTCTCGAGCAGGGTGGATTGGACCTGGTCCAGGTTTCTGACAATGGTTGCGGCATGAGCCGCGAGGATATTTCCCTCGCTCTGGAGCGCCATGCGACATCGAAATTGCCGGACGAAGCGATTGAACTGGTGACCACCATGGGGTTTCGCGGCGAGGCGTTGCCGTCGATTGCCAGCGTCGCACGGATGACGATTGAAAGCCGCATGGCCGGTGAAGATGGCTGGTCCCGCGTCATCGATCATGGCGAACTGGTCCACGAAGGACCGACGGCGATTCCGCCCGGAACAAAGGTCCGGGTCGAACAGCTGTTCGGCAAGGTACCGGCACGCCGCAAATTTCTTCGCACGGCCCGTAGCGAATATGCCGCCTGTACCGACATTGTCCGGCGACTGGCCATGGCGCGGCCCGATATCGGGTTCACGCTGGAACATCAGGGGCGCAAGGCGATTGCCGTTCAGGCCGGGGAAACCGGTCCCGAACGGGTGGCCGCGCTGACCAGCCGCGATCTGCGCGCCAATAGCGTTGGCGTTGATTTGCAGCGGGAAGAAATCCATCTGACCGGTGTCGCCGGCCTGCCGACCTATAATCGCGGTGTTGCCGATCACCAGTTTCTGTTTGTCAACGGTCGTCCGGTCAAGGACCGTTTGTTGGTCGGCGCGGTGCGTGGCGCCTATGCCGAAATGCTGGCGCGGGACCGCCATCCGGTCGTCGCCCTGTTTATCGATATGCCGCCGGAACTGGTCGATGTGAATGTCCATCCGGCGAAGACCGAAGTCCGGTTTCGCGAACCGGCGATGATTCGCGGGATGATCGTCAGCGGGTTGAGAAAGGCGCTCGACGAGGGCGGATTTCGCGCGGTCCAGAGACCGGCGGAATCGGCGCTGTCAAACTGGCAGCGGGAACCGGCTGCTCCGGACCCGCAGACGAATATATTTGGCGGGCAGGGCAGGGCCAATGTGGCGCAACAGCCTTATCCTTCGGCGCAGATGCACGAAGGGGCCAGCACTTTTTCCGGCTTTGATCCGCGCGAGGAAATCGCGCCGCTTATGGGCAGGGCAGAGGAAGCGGCGGAGCCCGTCCCCGATGCCGGGCGGCATCCGCTGGGTATTGCCCGCGGACAGGTGGCGAAAACCTATATCGTCGCCGAAGCCGAAGATGGTCTGGTGATTGTCGACCAGCACGCGGCGCACGAGCGACTTGTTCTGGAACGGATGCGCAAGGCGGTCGAAGGCGGTACCGTGGCTTCGCAGGCGCTGCTGATGGCAGAAGTTGTTGAACTGGATGAAAATGCCTGTGACCGGCTCGAGGCACGCGCTGCGGAACTGTCCGATTTCGGATTGGAAATGGAACGGTTTGGCCCGACCGCAATGCTGGTCCGTGCAACGCCGGCAATGCTGGGAGCAGGCGATGTGAAGGAACTGGTCACCGATCTTGCCGATGAACTGGGCGCTTTTGACCAGGCGTTAAGCCTGAAGGAACGGATCGACCATGTCGCTTCGACCATGGCATGCCATGGTTCGGTCAGGGCAGGGCGTGTGCTCAATGTCGCGGAAATGAACGCACTGCTTCGCGAAATGGAAGTGACCCCGCATAGCGGCCAGTGCAATCATGGTCGCCCGACATGGGTGAAGCTTGCGCTGGAAGATGTCGAGAAGCTGTTTGGGCGGAAGTAATCCGCCGATGTCCTGGCGTCGAAATGATGGCAGACGGATAGGTCGAAATCAGGGCTTCAACGCTTGCTGAAACGGTGCCAGACTGCCATCGCTCGCGACCGGCTCCACGCCCGCCAGCTTTGCAACCAGCGGGTAAATGTCGACATTGTCGAACAGCGGTAGCTGGCCGTCAGCGTTAATCGCCGGCCCATTCGCCAGAAAGAAGGCCATCATGTCCGCGTCGCGGTGATCATAGCCATGGCCGCCGCCAATGCCGGTCATCCATTCCGGGACATCCTGCAATCCGACCCAGCCACTTTCGACCAGACAGAAGATCGACGGCACGCGCGGATTTTTGCCATAGCCAAAATGCGCTGGGATATTTTCACGGTCCCAGCATTGCATATGCTCGTGCGGGCGGAGAAAGGCCGCGCGTACCGCGTCGATATTGTCCCCAAGTGGTTCGATCCCGACATAATTTCCGCCTTCGACCAGATGATATTGGTCGCGTGGCATGATCTGGTCGAGATGGATGATCCGCTCGGCTGACGTCTCGGTCATGCCGTGATCCGACACAATGACGAAATTGGCCGATTGCCCCAGTGCATCGAGCTGCTGTTTCAATCGACCGATTTCGCTGTCCACCTCAGCAATCGCCGCGTGCAGTTTTTCGCCCGGCGCAGGGCCAAAATAATGGCCGGCTGTGTCCACCGTATCGAAATAGAGCGTCACCAGTTTGGGCCGGATAGCGGCGGGTCTTCGCATCCAGTCGACCACGGCATTGACCCGCCGGTCGTTGGACAGCTTCTGGTTGAACGGCCACCAGTCCGCCGGACGCAGGCCATTGAATTCCACTTCCGATCCGGGCCAGAACATCGTTGCGGTGCGGATGCCCTGCTTTTCGGCGGTGATCCAGATCGGTTCCGCCTGATTCCACCAGAAGGGATCCTGGGTCGCCATTTTGAAGACCTCGCCCGGCCGCGCGGCGTCTTCCATCGTATTGCCGACGATGCCGTGATGATCGGGCGTCTTGCCGGTCACCAGCGTCCAGTGATTGGGGAAGGTCTTGCTCGGGAAAGACGGACGCATCGGGCCAGATATGCCGGAATTTGCAAGCGCGCCGAGATGGGGCGTGATCCCGCGTTCGAGATAATCGGGCCGGAAGCCGTCGATCGAGATCAATATCGTGACCGGATCCCGTTGCTCGGATTGGTCGCTGGCGACATATTCCTGTTCGGGAGTTGCGGCAGCAATAGCCGGGGCACCCGCCAAAAGGAGACTTGCCAAAACGAGGGAAAAAATGGACCGAATCATATTGTCTGCTCCTTGGGCTTACTGCCTAGACGGACAATGTGACAGTTCAGACATTGAATTTGAAATTGAATATATCCCCGTCTTTCGCAACATATTCCTTGCCCTCCTGACGAAGCTTTCCGGCTTCGCGGGCCGCGCTTTCACCGCCCAGTTCGACATAGTCGTCAAAGGCGATGGTTTCGGCGCGGATGAACCCGCGTTCGAAATCGCTGTGGATTTCGCCGGCAGCTTCGGGGGCCTTGGCACCCTTGTGCACGGTCCATGCCCGCGCTTCCTTGGGGCCGACGGTGAAGAAAGTCTGCAGGTCGAGCAGCTGGTAGCCGGCGCGAATGACCCGGGCGAGGCCGGATTCTTCCAGCCCGAGATCGGCGAGATATTCGACGCGCTCTTCCGGTTCCATGCTGACCAGTTCGGATTCGATGGCGGCGGAAACGATCACCGCTTCGGCGCCTTCCGCCTTGGCCTTCTCATAGACAGCGGCGCTCAGTGCATTGCCATTCTGGGCATCTTCCTCGGCGACATTGCAGACATAGAGCACCGGTTTGGCGGTCAGCAATTGCGACTGGTCGAAGATTCTTTGTTCTTCCTCGCCTTCGGGTTCGGTGAGGCGCGCCGGCTTGCCTTCGCGCAGCAATTCGAGAGCCTGACCCAGCACGCTGGCGGCAATCTTGGCTTCCTTGTCGCCACTCGTGGCTTTCTTCTGGAAGGCCGGAACGCGCTTTTCGAGGCTCTCGAGGTCGGAGAGCAGGAGTTCGGTCTCGACCACTTCGGCGTCGGAAATCGGATCAATCTTGTTCGAGACATGCTGGATATCGTCATCCTCGAAACAGCGTAGCACATGGACGATCGCATCGACTTCGCGGATATTGCCAAGAAACTGGTTGCCCAGTCCTTCGCCTTGCGACGCGCCTTTTACAAGCCCGGCAATGTCGACAAAGGCCAATTGCGTTTCAATGATCTTGGCGCTGCCGGCGATTTTTGCAATCTGTTCCAGCCGTGGATCGGGCACCGCGACCTGGCCGACATTGGGTTCAATCGTGCAAAAGGGATAATTGGCCGCCTGCGCCGCCTGTGTTTCGGTCAGTGCATTGAACAGCGTTGATTTTCCGACGTTGGGAAGACCAACGATACCGCATTTGAAACCCATTTACTTACTCCGTCATGCTGAATCTGATTCAGCATCTCGTGCCAAATCGTTCAAAAGTTGCGCATATACTCTCTGGACCCGGAATCAAGTTCAGGGTGTCGATTATGTTTGAAACTGTCCGTTATTCCTGCATTCGCATCGCATATTCGCTCATGAAACGTGGATCATCACCCTTGGCCAGCCAGTATGCTTCTGCTGCAACCGAGCCGAGCATATCCGCCAGATCCTCTATTTCCGCTTTCGCAAAATTGCCCAGTACATGGCCGGTCACCCGTGACTTGGTGCCCGGATGGCCGATGCCGATGCGTACGCGACGAAATTCGGGGCCGATATGGGCGATCATCGATCTTATGCCATTATGGCCCGCTGCCCCGCCGCCGCGCTTGACCTTGATCTTGAACGGTTCGAGATCAAGCTCGTCGTAAAAGACGGTGACGTCCTCCGGCTGCAATTTGTAGAAGTCCATGGCCGCGCGCACGCTGTTGCCGCTTTCGTTCATGAACGTCGCGGGTTTGAGCAGGACGAGCTTTTCGCCGCCCAGCCGTGCTTCCATGGTCCAGCCCTTGAATTTCTGTTTCGGTGGCGGAAAGCCATGCACTTCTTCGAGCGCATCAATGACCATGAAGCCGACATTGTGCCGGTGCATCGCATATTGCGCGCCGGGATTGCCTAGGCCGACCCATAGTTGCATTTTTTAACGCACTCCCCGCCCGTTCCGGGCGTCCAGATTAACAAAAAACCGCCCATGCCTTGGTTGTCGGGCATGAACGGCTTTTCGTTACATTGTTTTGCAAGGGAAGGTCTAGTCGTCGGAACCGCCTTCTTCGCCTTCAGCTTCTTCGGTTTCTTCGCCTTCTGCACTTTCAGCTGCTTCATCCTCATCTTCAGAAGATTTGAGCGCTGATGGCGCGGTCACGCCGGCAATGGTAAAGTCGCGATCGGTGATCGCGCTTTCGGCGCCTTCGGGCAGGGTAACGTGGGAAATATGGATCGAATCGCCAATTTCCAGACCGGTTACATCGATTTCGATCTCGTCAGGAATATGGTCTGCATCGCACATAAGGTCGAGTTCGTGACGAACCACGTTCATCACGCCGCCACGTTTCAGGCCAGGTGAATCTTCTTCGTTGATGAAGACAACAGGAATATTGACCTGTACCTTCGCGCCCTTGGCAAGACGGAAGAAGTCAACATGGAGCGGACGGTCGGTGACCGGGTCAAAAGCAACATCCTTTGGCAGAGTCCGGGTCTTCTTCCCGTCGACTTCGACCTGAACCAGCGAGTTCATGAAATGGCCGGTGCCGAGCAGCTTGTTCAATGCACGTTCTTCGACGTGGATTGCAATGGCTTCTTTCTTGTCGCCATAAATAACGGCGGGGACACGGCCTTCGCGACGCAATGCACGGGAGGCTCCCTTGCCAGCCCGTTCGCGTGGCTCGGCTGAAATAGTCAGCTGATCACTCATAATGTTGCTCCAAAATTAGGTTTTGTAAGATTTCCGCCACGCCTCCAGGGTGCACATGGCTGGAAAGAGGGCGCTATAAGGTCGGAATATCGCAAAAGCAAGGGATTTGCGTGGCAGGACAAGCCTAGCGGAAAAAGCTGATCTGGGAACTGGTCGCGAGCAATATGCCGCTTCGTGACCAAAGCTCGACACGACCGTCGGTCGCGCTGTTCCTCACTGTTGCCCCGGTCACCCGAAGCAGCATGAAATCGCTGCCTGCCGCCTTCAGATCATCGTCACTTGCATATATATAGGTAGCCATCGAAACGGTCGAGCCGGGACGGAATTGCTCGGTCACGAAAAACGTCCGTGGCATCGGCGTGTCGAGGATCGAAAAAAGACTGACGCGGTCCACCGGGCGCCCGTCTGCTTCCCTGATCCAGACCATCGCTTCGGGCGAATCGTTGATCGCGAACGGTATGCCTTTTGCAATCCGCTGGTCAAAATGGGCAGCCCATGCGGGTGCCATCGGGTTGATCGATGGCAAGGCGATGGATTCTTCCGGTGATTTGGCGGTCGGAATTGCGATCTGATAATCAATATCTGTCGGACGACGCGTGCTCGTCACGATATCGGCGGCATTGGTCAGCGATCCATTTTGCGACAGTTCCACACGCCAGAATTGGGTTGAGGAACCTGCGCGCAACAGTTTGACCGAAAGAGCAACTTCCCCCGGACCGACACCGGTCATATATATGATCTGCTGGGAAACCAGCGGACCGCGACATTCGGGGTGGTTCTCGACAGCGCGAGCAGCAATTGCCGCGACCCATCCACCAAAAGCCATGCCGGTCGGATTGCGATATACGTCACTTGCCTCAATCGTAAACTGTCCGTCACCCTGCGCGACCAGCGCAGTTTCGCGATCAAATATAAATGTCATGTAGTGCCCCGATTATTGTATTTTTTCGATCTTATACCCGCGTTCCGCGAGGGTTGCCTGAACCGCATCCGGTCCCACGAGATGCGCCGCTCCGACCGCCACCAGTGATATGCCCGGTTTTTGCAGGCGCTTGTCGAGTTGTTCCGCCCAATTGAGATTGCGCGCTACCAGCAGATATTCGCGAGTCTTGGGATCGTTCAATATTCCGCCATCGGAAAGCGTCACGATATCTTCGATATTACCGGTCATCCAGGCGTTGAACAATTTTTCAAAGGCTTGTTGCGCATCACTTGAATCTTCCACGACGCTGGTCAGCATCTGGCGCTGCTGCTGCTCGGGAAGCTTGTCGAAATAGCCGAGTTGCAATTCGATGGTTTCGAGCGCTTCAATCGGCTTGCCTGCTTTTTCAAACTGGGCGGTGAGTTTCTTCTCGACCCCGCCGCTGGAACTCAGTCCCAGGCTCTTGGTCTGCGCCGATGCCAGAGACAGCGCTGCGGCCCAGGTTTCCATACGATTGAGCGCGCGTTCCGGAATATTGGCAGAGTCGATAATCCGGTCGAGATCCTCTCTCAGCGACGGCTTGATTCGTGTATCAAGTTTCTCCTGACCGGGAGAAATCGCCAGTCGGGAAAATATCTTCGCTG
Source organism: uncultured Sphingorhabdus sp. (assembly GCA_905479715.1). Taxonomy (GTDB): domain Bacteria; phylum Pseudomonadota; class Alphaproteobacteria; order Sphingomonadales; family Sphingomonadaceae; genus Parasphingorhabdus. Next base: position 6,898 of record CAJQNR010000171.1, on the reverse strand, counting down.
CATTCTGGGTGTCCTCCAGGCCGAGCACTTCGATCACCAGATGGTCGGACTCCGCAATCGCGGCATCCAGTACCGGTGTGCGCCATTGCACGCCATCGGGCAGGATGTGGATGGTACCGAACATATAGGCCACGCCCTTTTGTTCGGGCCTGGTGCCACTAACCTTCCACAATGCGGGCGTGCCGGTCTTGACCGTGTTGAGTGTGACAGGATCAGGCGCATTATTGCATGCGGTGAGCATCAATGATGCGATCAGTGCCAATATGGTTCTAATGATAAACATATTGTCTATTTGGTGTGTTTGCCGACAAAAGAAAGTCCGGTGGTTGGAATAATCAATATTCTATCCGTTCTGCAACAAGGCCTTTTTTGGCGAGCAATGCCTGCAGGCTGCTGTCTCCGGCGAGATGTCCGGCACCGACCGCGAGAAATACTGTCCCTGGCTGTTGCATCCGCTGATCGACCCATTCCGCCCAGTCTGCGTTACGATTGACGAGCAGCGTTTCGTACAGAATCTTGTCTTCGAGCCCGGCATTCATCAATTCGCCGAGCGCGTCGATATTGGCGTTGGCCCATTCTGCGACCATCTGTTCCATGCCCTCGGCGGCTTCGTCAACCGTATCGACGGTGAAGTTGAGAAAACGAATCTGGACCTCTTCGGGCAAATTGTCGAAAAAGCCGAGTTGCTGCTCCGGCGTTTCGAGTCCGGTGATTTTGATCGCCCGGGCCTTGGCATGTGCCAGCAGTTCATCCTCGACACCCTGATCGGCATCATATCCGTTGCGCATCAGGGGGATCAGCGAAAGATTGACGCTGGCGAACCAGGGGTCGAGCGGATCAAATGCTCCGACCGGGACCTCCAGTCGGGTCAGTGTTGCTTCATAATCGGCGCGGTCTTCAGGCGAGAGCTTGTCACGCAGCGATATGCCGGTCTTGTCGATCGCCAGTTCACCGACGATTTTGGCCATGACCGCAGGGTCCGGTTTTATCATTTCGACGACCAGTTCGTCCGAGGCGTCAAAACTGTCTTTCACCGCTTCATCGAACCATGTCAGGCCCGGCTGCAGGATATGGATGGTTCCGAACAGATAGATGGTCGTGTCTTCATCCTTGATCACCCAGAGCGCGGGGTCGGGATCGTCCGGCATGACCGTGGGTGTGGCGACTGTTTCGGGAACGGCATCGCCGCCGGCGCTGACGGATTCGCTGGGCGGCGTCTGGCAGGCGGCAAAGGACAGGTAGAGGGGAAGGAGTAAAGCATTATAAAGCCAGCGACGCGTCATGAATATGTGCTCCGACAGAATGTAGGGACCGGCTTCATTGAACAAATGGCGGCAAATGCCCAGCAAAATTTGACCGGCCGTCCGCATGGACTCGCCACTGCCGGAGCAATCTGTTAATCAGATGGTTAAATCAAGGAGGTCCCCGATGAGCATGATCCACGCCCGCACCTGTCATATCTGCGAAGCCAATTGCGGCGTGTTGGTCGAGGTCGAGGGCCGCGAGATTCTGTCTATCAAGGGGAATCCCGATCATGTGCTGAGTCGCGGACATATCTGCCCGAAAGCGACCGCAATCGCCGATCTGCAGGATGATCCGGACCGCTTGCACAAGCCGGTGAAGAAAGTGGACGGCCAGTGGCAGGAAATTGGCTGGGAACAGGCTTTTTCCGAAATTGCTGCCAAATTGCTCGATCTGAAGGGGCAGGGCGCCAAACCCGCCATGTATATGGGCAATCCCGCGGCTCATGATTATGGCATTTCCACCCAGATAAGCACCTTGCGCCGCGCGATTGGGCTGAAAAACATCTATTCTGCCTCGACGCTCGACCAGATCCCGCATCATGTCGTGCAATATCATATGTATGGCCATGTCAGTCTTGCCGCCGTGCCCGATATCGACCGCAGCCAATATCTGCTGATTATCGGCGGCAATCCGGCAGCGTCCAACGGCAGCATCTGGACCGTCCCCGATTTCAAGAAGCGCGTGAAGGAAATGCGCGCGCGTGACGGAAGACTGGTCGTCGTCGATCCGCGCCGGACCGAAACCGCCAAGCTGGCGGACGACCATCATTTTGTGAAGCCGGGGACCGATACGGCCTTGCTGATCGGGATATTGAAAAGCATTTTTGACTCCGGCTTGGCAGATACCAGCCGACTCGATGCGATACTGGACGACAGCTGGAGTGCCATCGCGCCGGCAGTTGCGGGCTTTGATATCGACGAACTGTCCGCGCATTGCGGAATATCGGTCGAAGTCATCCAGGAAATGGCCGCTCAACTAGCCGCGGACCAGCCCGCTGCCATCTATGGCCGGATGGGTGTCTCGGTCTGCGAATTTGGCACGCTCAACCAGTGGCTGATCCAGATCATCAATATCGCATCCGGCAATCTCGACCGGGTCGGCGGTACGATGGTGCCGGAGCCGGCGCTCGACACGATCAATCTGGTCGGCAGGGGATCGGTGCGCACGACGGATACGGTGCGCGGCACCATGCCGTCGGTGATGAGTGAATTGCCGATGGTGACCTTTGCCGATGAAATGCTGCGGGAGGATGATGAACGTATCCGGTCATTGTTTGTGGTCACCGGCAATCCGGTGCTGTCGGCCCCCGACGGTGCCAAGCTCGACCGGGCGCTGGAACGACTCGACCTGATGGTCTCCTTCGACATGTATGTCACCGCGACCAGCCGCCACGCCGACTATATATTGCCGCCCTGCGGTCCTTTGGAAAAAGATCATTATCCGTTTTTCTTCGGGCCGCTGGCGATCCGCAACTATGCCAGCTACTCGCCGGCGATCTTCGCACGGCAGGACGGCGAGAAGACCGACTGGGAGATTATCGCGGAACTGGCGCGCGAGATTTTGGCGCAGGACGGGCAGGACGTCCCCAATATCCGCGAACCGCGCGACGTGCTCGACGGGATGTTGCAAAGCTCTCCCGCCGGCCTGACACTGGCCGCGGTTGAAGCCGCGCCCAATGGCATTGATCTCGGGCCGCTGCGCCCGTGCATGGCCGAGCGGCTGCGCACCGAAGACAAGAAGATCCTCTGCGCCCATCCCGATTTTCTTGCCGAGCTGCAGCGCTTTGCCGCGTCGCTGGACGATGAGCAGCTCGACACGCTCCGTCTGATCGGTCGCCGTCATGTGCGCCAGAACAACAGCTGGCTGCACAATAGCAAACGCCTGCTCAAGGGACCGGACCGCTGCACCTTGATGATCCACCCCGATGACGCCAGGGCGCGTGACCTGTCCGATGGCGGCATGGCGACGGTGACCAGCCGGGTGAACAGCGTCGAAATCCCGGTCGAGGTGAGTGACGACGTCATGCCCGGCGTGGTGTCGATCCCGCATGGCTTCGGTCATGGGCGCAAAGGCATCAGCCTGTCGGTTGCGCGCGAGAAACCGGGTGTCTCGATCAACGACCTGACCGATAGCGCGCGTTTTGATCCGCTCTCCGGCAATGCGGTGTTGAATGCGGTGGCGGTAAAGGTGGAGAAGTTGGAGACATTGGTGGCGGCGGAATAGGGCTCGTCATCCTGAACTTGTTTCAGGACCTCGTGCCGCTGGAAAACATCTCGCAGGGTGCTGAAACAAGTACTGCATGACGAATAACGTTATTGTTCGGCCATTCCTCCCTTGACCCTTGTGCGCTCCTTCGCCAAAGCAGCGCGTAAATATTGCACTCGCGAAGAAAGCCCTGAAATTGTCCGATACGAAGCCTCTCAGCTTCCAGCAGATCATATTGAAACTCCACAATTACTGGAGCGATCAGGGGTGCGTGATCCTGCAGCCCTATGACATGGAGATGGGGGCAGGGACCTTTCATCCCGCGACCACCCTGCGCGCGCTTGGCCCCGATCCGTGGAACGCCGCCTTTGTCCAGGCCTGTCGCCGCCCGACCGATGGCCGCTATGGTGAAAATCCCAACCGGCTCCAGCATTATTACCAATATCAGGTGGTGCTCAAACCGTCGCCGCCGAACATCCAGCAGCTCTATGTCGACAGTCTGGTCGTGATCGGCATCGATCCGATGCTCCACGATATCCGTTTTGTCGAGGATGACTGGGAAAGCCCGACGCTCGGCGCCTGGGGCCTCGGCTGGGAAGTCTGGTGCGACGGCATGGAAGTCACCCAATTCACCTATTTCCAGCAAATGGGCGGCTTTGACTGCAAGCCCGTCGCCGGCGAACTGACCTATGGTCTCGAACGGCTGGCCATGTACATCCAGAATGTCGACAACGTTTACGATCTGGATTTCAACGGCAATGGAGTGAGTTACGGCGACATCTTCCTGGACAATGAGAAGCAGATGTCGGCGTGGAATTTCGAAGTCGCCAATACCGAAACCCTGTTCGACCTGTTCAACAAGGCGGTCGGCGAATGCGAGAATTGCCTCGAAGCAAAACTCCCGATCCCCGCCTATGAGCAGGCAATCAAGGCGAGCCACGTGTTCAACCTGCTGCAGGCGCGCGGCGTCATCAGCGTCCAGGAACGCGCCAGCTACATGGGCCGCGTCCGCGACCTCGCCAAGGGCAGCTGCGAAGCCCATATGGAAAAAAACGGGTGGGCAGCATGATGGGGGCGTTCATTAGAGCATCTCGAGCATTTTCCTCTCCGTGCGAAGCATGGGGAGGGGGACCATCCGAAGGATGGTGGAGGGGCCCCTCCGTCAGCCGTTCCGGCTGCCACCTCCCCGTTGCTGCGCAACAGGGAGGAAAATCATGACCGATTTCCTTCTCGAACTGCTCTCCGAGGAAATTCCCGCCCGCATGCAGGCCAAGGCACGCGCCGACCTCGAACGGCTGTTCACCGAACAGATGACCGCAGCCGGGCTGAAGGCTGAGGACGTTACCGTCTATTCGACGCCACGGCGTCTTGCGCTGATCGCAAAAGACCTGCCGGCGCAGACCAAAGCGGTCAGCGAGGAAGCCAAGGGGCCGCCGGAAAGCGCGCCCGATCAGGCGATTGACGGTTTCTGCCGCAAGAATGACGTCACCCGCGACCAGCTGGAAGTGCGTGACGTCAAGGGACGTCCGACCTATTTCGCGGTGATCAACAAGCCGGGCCGCGACACCAGGGATGTGCTGGCAGACGCCATTCCGGCAATTATCAAGGCCTTTCCGTGGCCCAAATCGATGCGCTGGGGTGACGCCAGTGCGTCGACCGAAAGCTTGCGCTGGGTCCGGCCTTTGAGCGGCATTGTCGCGACATTCGGCGATGATCTGGTCGAATGCGAAATTGACGGCATGACGTCAGGCTATGATACTGTCGGACACCGTTTTCATCATGACGGCACGATCACCATCGGCAACGCTGGTGACTATGCTGAAAAATTGCGCGCCTGCCATGTGATCGTGGATCATGAAGAGCGCCAGAAAATCATCCGCGACGGTGCGGCCAGGGCGGCATCCGATGCCGGGCTAGTGCTGGTCGAAGACGAGGGGCTGGTGATCGAGAATGCCGGCCTGACCGAATGGCCGGTGCCGTTGCTCGGGTCGTTTGATCCCGCCTTTCTGGATGTTCCGGAAGAGGTAATCCAGCTGACCGCCCGGGTGAACCAGAAATATTTTATCTGCCGCGACAAAAAGGGCGCTTTGGCCCCGAATTTCATCTGCACGGCGAATATCGACGCCAGCGATGGCGGCAAGGCAATTACAGCGGGGAATGAAAAAGTCCTCGCCGCACGGCTCTCCGACGCCAAATTCTTCTGGGAACTTGACCAGAAGACCAGGTTGGAGGATCATGCAAAGAAATTGAGCAACATTGTGTTCCATGAAAAATTGGGAACCGTTGCCGACAAGGTAGAGCGTGTGGCCAAGCTGGCTGAGTGGTTGGCGTCTTTAGAAGGGACTGGGTTACTCCGTGCCAACCCGGAACAGACCAAGCAGGCCGCACGTCTCTGCAAAGCTGACCTCGTCACCGAAATGGTCGGAGAGTTCCCCGAACTGCAAGGCTTGATGGGCGGCTATTATGCAGAGAAAGAAGGGCTTCCGGTCGAAGTCTCACACGCGATCAGAGATCATTACAAGCCGGTCGGGCAGGGTGACGATGTCCCCACCGATCCGGTGACGGTGTGCGTGAGTCTGGCGGATAAGCTGGATACGCTCGCTTGCTTTTTTGCGATTAATGAGAAACCTACTGGTTCTAAAGATCCGTTTGCGCTCCGCCGGGCGGGTCTCGCCAATCTGAGCCTCTGGCACGACAATCAATTGCGCGGATCGCATTTAAAAGTGCTTCGTCAGGCTATTGCAATCGTAGCCGAACAGAACCCTAAGCTGAGAGCGCGTTTGGAGAATTTATCCAAAGCGGCGGGTGTATCGGAAAATTTGTTGGAAAAAGCGATTGATCGGGAAGCTGAGGAACTTTGGGGCTTTCTAGTTGACCGCCTCAAAGTCCAGCAACGCGAGGCGGGCGTCCGTCATGACCTGATCGACGCAGTTTTTGCGCTTGGTGGGGAAGACGATCTGGTGCGTTTGCTCGCGCGGGTGAAGGCCTTGCAGGCCTTTGTGGAAACTACGGATGGCGAGAACCTGCTCGCCGGCTACAAGCGCGCTTCGAATATATTGAAGAAGGAAGCGCCAGACGGTGCCGTTCGTGTCGAGCGTAGTCGAGACACAGATGATGATACGCAGGGTCTCTCGACTTCGCTCGAGACGAACGGGGAGGGTGAAGCGAAATCCCTTTCCTACACGCCGGAAAAGGCGGAAAAGGCCCTTGTCGACGCGCTCGATGCGGCGCAGCCGGACGTGACCGCGGCGATCGCGGCGGAAGAGTTTGAAAAGGCGATGACCGCGCTGGCGGCCTTGCGCGGACCGATTGACCAGTTTTTCGAGGATGTGACCGTGAACGATGAAGACCAGAGCAAGCGTGAAGCCAGACTTTCCCTGCTTGGCCG
>CAJQNR010000170.1 GCA_905479715.1 uncultured Sphingorhabdus sp. | reverse complement strand
TGATTTGGGGTTTAGCCATATTGGTGGGCGCATGCCAGAATCAATTTTTGGACTTGGGTGGTAAAACCGGAATGGGCAGAGCCAAGGCTGCAATGCCCTCTTCTGCCAAATCCGCAACTTCTTCTTGTGAGGCCGTTCCGTGAATGGTTTTTTCATCCGCATCGCCATAATGGATGTCGCGGGCTCGATCGGCAAATTTGTCGCCGACCCATTCGGAATTGGCGAGCATCTTTTCCTGTGCCTTGACCAGCTTACCAATTATTTCGTTATATTCTGCTGGCAAGGCGACCTCGTTGGCCACCGGCTTTGCCGCCTGAATTTCGGACCTGACATCGGTTGGTTTAGCGACAGCGAGTTCCTGATTACCTTTCCTGCCAACATTGGGTGCCATGGCGGCCTTTGTGATATTTTTGCAGCCACAAACCGGACAGTCCAATAATCCGCGATCCCGCTGTTCTGCATATTCTTGCGATGACCCAAACCAGCCCTCAAACCGATGCTGTCCCTCCCCACATATCAAGTCGAAAATTATCATGTCATTTTCACCGGCATTTTAAACTTTTTACGGTTGGCAATTGCAGGAATCCGCGAGCGCGCTTCCTGAACCTTCCCCATATCCAGTTCGCAAAAACCCAGCCCATTGCCCTCACCCATATCAAGTAATATCTCGCCCCACGGGTCGACCACCATTGAATGGCCATAGGTGGCGCGCCCATCCTCATGCCCACCACATTGCGCCGCCGCAACAACATAAGCACCCGCCTCAATCGCCCGAGCGCGCAGCAATATTTCCCAATGGGCAATTCCAGTCGGAACCGTAAACGCAGCGGGAACGGACAATATGTCGGCCCCGGCATTGGTCAGCGCTTCATATAAGCCAGGAAAACGCAGATCATAGCAAATGGACAATCCCAGCCTTGCACCGGAAACCGGAGCGACTACCGCATTATGACCACCTGCATATGCAGAGGATTCCCGCACCGAATCGTCGGGACCAAGATCAACATCGAAAAGATGGATCTTGTCATAGCGCGCGGCAATTTCTCCATCAGGACTGATAAGATACGAACGATTGAGCCATTTCTCGTCCAAATTGTCGGAGACCTTCACTGCAAGAGAGCCGAGGTGCACCCATATATGGGCTTTCCTGGCTTCCGACTGCGCGGTAGCTAGGACCGTATCGTCCGCTTCGGTGCTGATGTTTCTGGCCGCTCGCGAACGATCCCGGTCCAGTAATCCGGTCATCTCAGGCGTAAAAATCATCGCAGCAGCGCCCGCTGCTGCTTCCGCTACGAGCGAAGAGAGTTGTCGGGCATTTTCCTGCGGGTCAATGCCGCTGTTCATCTGGGCGAGCGCGATTTTCACAACGGATCAACTTTTCAAAAGCACATCAAGCTCGCCGGAACGGTCCAATGCGGATAAATCATCGGAACCGCCAATATGCCGGTCATCGATAAATATCTGCGGAACTGTGGTCCGGCCACCAGAACGCTGAATCATTTCCTCACGTTTCTTGCCGTCCATACTGATGTCAGTCTCTTCAAAGCTTACATTCTTTTTTTCAAGCAATGCCTTTGCCCGGAAGCAGAAACCGCAGGTAAACTTTGTGTATATTTCAACTTTCGACATATTTCGATCTTTCTACCATCGGTCTGCAAATGGGCTGTTAGCAATATAAATTCAAGCGATCGCTAGCTGTTCGAGGAACTAGCCATTCTCGAAGTCGCTTATAACCCGCGCCCAGCAGAAAACGAGCACTTGTTCGGCGCCCGCTTTTTTGAGCAGTCGAGCACAGGCATTGCTCGTTGATCCACTCGTGTACACATCATCGATCAGCAGGACCGACTTTCCAGCTATAGCTGATCGCTCGTTGCTGCGGAGTGCGAACGCAGCATCCACCGCTCTTCGGCGCTGTGTGCCGCTCATGCCGCGCAGCGGAGGAGTAGCCTGACGGCGGAAAATTACATTATAGTTCATTCCGATACCAGTGCTTCGAGCTAGCTCCCTGCCAATAAGAACGGACTGGTTGAATCCGCGACGCCACAATCGTGATCGATGGAGCGGCACCGGTATGATGATCCCGTTAGCAGAACTTTCTGCAGCGAATTTTTGCAAATGTTCGGAGATCAATCTTGCAAGCCCCAACCGGGTGCCATATTTCAAACGCATGGCAATCAGCGAGCTCTTGTCATTATAACGTACCACCGCCCTAACCCCGTCATGCATGGGCGGTTTTGTCAGACATTTTCCACACAGGCTTCCCTCAGGGCAGTCGAAGGCGAGAGGCAATCCGCAGGCAGCGCACCAGGGCTTTGCAAGAAAATCCAACTGTCGCCAGCAAGACAGGCAGAACCGGTTATCGGCCTCCACGGTGACGCCGCACACCGGACATCTTGGTGGCAACGCAAAATCGATCAACGAATTGAATACAGCTGGCAACGGCATTTGATCTTTTTGCTCAGCGCTCCTAAAGCGGCAAGACCTTATGACCGATACAGTCAATGTCCCCGAAGTTTTTGATCGCAAACGAAGACGCCTGGTCCGGGACCGCGCCTATGCACGGGCAAATGGCAAAGATTTTCTCTCACAAATCATGGCCGATGAAATTCTCGGGCGCCTTGATTTGGTCAAGCGTACATTTCAGCGAGCCCTGATAATCGGATTACCAGCAGATGGGCTTGGTAGAGAACTAGAAACACGCGGCATGAAAGTAGTGTTCGCCGACTCCAGCGTCCAAGTCACGAAGACAATGGGCGGCATATTATGCGATGAAGACCGGTTGCCATTTGCCGATCACAGCTTCGACTTGATTATTAATATCGGCGCCCTCGACACCGTCAATGATCTGCCCGGCGCACTGGTACTGTGCCGGCGGATTTTGGTTCCAGATGGATTGTTTCTGGCTGCGTTGATCGGCGCCGAAAGCTTCCCCTCACTCAAATCTGTCATCATGGAGGCTGAAGGCGACCGGGTTTCCTCCCATATTCATCCCCAGATTGATGTGCGTACAGCCGGCGATCTGATGGCGCGCGCGGGGTTGGCCCTGCCGGTGGCGGACAGCGATACGCTGAATTTGAATTATTCAAGCCTCGACCGTTTGATTTCCGATATCAGAGATGTCGGAGGCAGCAATATCATGTCCGGCATTCGCCCTGCCATTGGAAGGGATATCTACAATCGCATGGTTTTGGGATTCGATGCCCGGGCAAATACGGCTGGAAAATTCTCCGAAATCGTGACCATATTATATCTATGCGCGTGGGCGCCTCACCCGGACCAGCCAAGACCGGCCCGGCGCGGCAGCGGACAGGTATCTCTCAAAACCACACTGTCCCGAAGTGGTGAGAACTGATTGAATATCTAAGCCCGCCCTCACAGAACATTGGAAAGCAATTGGACCAATGGGCCATCGGCCGGCGGCATCGGAAGGTCGCGGATCGCATCCACCGGCAACCATCGCAGATCTAACGAATCCGGACTCTGAACATCTCCTGTCCATTTGCGGCAAATATATAGAAGCAGAACGAGATGCTGTTCCTCCAGAGCCTCGCTGGCAAATGCTACGGGCATAATATCCGGTTCTTCGACGCTGATATTCAGCTCTTCGTACAATTCGCGAATCAGCGCGACTTCGGGGGTTTCACCCACCTCCACCTTGCCGCCCGGGAACTCCCACAGACCTGCCATTGGCTTCCCGTCAGGCCTCTTTTGCACCAGAACTCTGCCATTCTGATCAATCAGTGCAGCAGCAGTGACAAATAGGTATGTCGGATTTTTTTCCATTTTTTTATGTGATGTAAGGATTTTATTAATCCATTTCTGTGAAACCGGTACCGTTCACGACTTAGCAGAACTTTATCCGCGTTGAGAGAGACATGATTGATCTTTTGAAAAAATTATATCTTTCTGACAAGGGTGCGACCGCTGTTGAATATGGTTTGATCTTGGCACTCATCGCGCTGACCGCAATGGTAGCGATTACCGGTGTTGCCAATGAAACTTTCAACATGTGGAACGGCGTTGCCAATGAGGTCACCGACGTTTCATAATAAGCGTTTGCACTTAATCATTTGGTAAGCTTTCTGCTCTAGAGTTTTGAATATTGGACATAAATTATGTTCAATTGGGTAAGTGAAGTTTGTCAAATCTAGGAGACCAGACATGAAACTCGTACGTAAAATGTTTAAGAATGAAGAAGGCGCAACGGCTATTGAATATGGCCTGATTGCTGCTCTGATCGCTGTTGCCGCTATTGTTGCAATGGGTCAGCTGGGTAACACCCTTAGCAACACCTTCACCGAAGTCGAAAACTCGATGGCTGGTTAATCTTCGGATTATTCGAAAAAAGAGGACGGCAGCCCAAGGGCTGCCGTCTTTTTTTGTGCCCGCGTTAAATCAGTAGGTTATGATTTTTACCTTCTGCCCCGCTCGCAGCCCGTCTGTTGCACGCAAACGGTTGAGCACCAGGAAACGATCCTGCTGGTAGGTTGCATAAGCCATTCGCGAAGACAGGCTTGGAATTGTATCTCCGCGTTTTACGGTTACGACATCGACTTTGCGTGGCTTAATTGCGGCCACCTCAGCGGACGAAAGCCTGCCAATGCTTTGATACATGGGTGAGAAAACCGCAGCGCCGCCCGCCGGTGTTATGGTCGCAAAATGATATGCGCTGTTTTTCGAAAATTCATAGGCGAAAACAGTCACATCTACTTGGCCATTATCGCTTTCAACCCGCCCGACCGCATAGGAAGCAGGCAACCCGTTCACCGTTGTCATCTCTATTGCGCCATAGGAAATTGATTTCCCTTCGCCCGCAAGGCTCTTGAAAGCCGCATCAATATAGGAAGTCATATTCCCGTTATAGGCAGCGGTCGTAAATTGTCCCTGCCCACTTGATCCGGTAATCGAGACCGCACGCGCTCCATTTTGCATGGAAAAACCGCGGGGCACGGTGAATTTCAGCTTTAAACTGGGATGGAGGAAGTTATTTCCTTCGATCACACCTTGTTTGGGATCATCGCCGTACAGGATTCCATCTAGTTTTTGCAGAAACTGATCGCGATTGCGAAGGCCTCCAGATCCAGTCAATTTGCTAGCATTTGCAGCGGCACGCGACACCCTGCGAGCGGGGTCAGGATGTGTGCTCGACCATTCAGGCGCACTACGTGCATCATGACCCGCTGCTCGCACGTCAATTGCTGATTGTGCGGCTAATGAATATAGCATCGTTGAAAGCGCTTGGGGATCATAACCCGCCGAAGCCAAATAACGGATTCCCAGATCGTCGGCTTCATACTCTTGCGTGCGCGAATATTTAAGGGTCAACAATTGACTACCGGTACCAAAGACTTCCTGCCCGATGCGCCCAATAGCCGAATCGCCCAGTAGAACCTGTGCCCCGATTTGGCCCAAAATACCCAAAATGCTGTTGCGCGTTGCCGCCTTCTGTCGCTTTTCGCTGTGTCTCGCAGCAACATGGCCGACTTCATGGCCCAATACACTAGCCATTTCCGCTTCATCATTCATCAGCGCCATTAATTGCCGGGTAAGATAAACATATCCTCCCGGAATCGCGAAGGCGTTGTTCACGGGACTGTTCAGCAGCGTTACGGTAAAATCGCTACGGGCGTTTCCAAGGCCTGATTGTACCGCGATATTTTGCCCTACCTGAACGACATATGCAACTTGAGGACCGGTATAGGCACCGCCGAATTCCTCCAGCAATTGTGGATGGGCTTCCGCGCCCTTCTGCTTTTCCGCTGCGGATATAGAGCGCGCTTCGCCGGACTGACTTCCCGCCGATTCTACTGCGCCAGCATCGGCTCCACTGCCCGTGCAGGCTGCCAGAATGACAACCCCTACAGCACTCATCAATTGTGCCGTCAGTCGCGTCGAAAACTTTCTCATAGCATGCTCCTCATGGCCGCAATGTATAAGAACGGGTCAGTTGGTAAAGGGTTCCGCGTGTAAAATGACGTGTCAACTGATCCAGTTGACGTAGAATCTGGATTTTTTAGATTATAGCGTACCAATCTGCAGGAATTTTTCGCGGCGCAATCTTCGTAACGCCTCGCGGTCAAACTTTTCCAGCTCACCAAACTCTTCATCAATCGCTTTGCCGAGGTAAGCAATAGCCATATCCTGATCACGGTGCGCACCGCCCACCGGCTCAGATACTATTCGGTCGATGACACCCAGTTTTTTGAGATTTTGAGCAGTGATTTGCATCGCGTCGGCAGCCACATCGGCTTTGTCACTTGTACGCCACAGAATCGAAGCGCAACCTTCCGGTGAAATCACCGAATAGACAGCATGTTCAAACATCAACACGCGTTCTGCAGCAGCCAAAGCCACCGCACCGCCCGAACCACCTTCACCTACGATTACGGCCACCATCGGAACACCGAGCGACAGGCATTTTTCAGTCGAGCGAGCTATCGCTTCGGCCTGGCCCCGTTCTTCCGCCGATACCCCCGGAAATGCTCCTGATGTATCCACCAAGGTCAAAACCGGTAGTGAAAACCGGTCGGCCAAATCCATCAAGCGGATCGCCTTGCGATATCCTTCCGGTTTTCCCATACCGAAATTGTGCCGCAAGCGGCTTTGTGTATCATCACCCTTTTCGTGACCAATGACAACCAGCCGACGGTCTCCCACGCGAGCAAAACCGCCTATGATGGCTTGATCGTCACCAAAATTCCGGTCTCCACCGAGCGGCAGAAACTCATCGAACAGGCCTGCGATAAAATCTTTAAAATGAGGCCGTTCCGGATGGCGAGCGACCTGCGTTTTTTGCCAGGGAGTCAGTTTCGCGTAGGTATCCGCCAGCATTTTGGCAGACTTTGTCTGCAGCTTTTCGATTTCCGCTTCGATATCCAGCGAACCTTCGTCTGCCGTATCTCTTAGTTCCAGAATACGGGATTCGAGTGCTGCGATCGGTTTTTCAAAATCAAGATAAGATGTCATGAAAAAGAGTTAGGACCGGACAAGCGAAACGTCAACGCACGAGATTTCGTTCGGCCAAAGGATGACGATTATTCACCAGTTCAACCAGACGCGCACTGTCTATATGCGTGTAGATTTGGGTGGTACTGATGTCACTATGGCCCAACATCGCCTGCAACGCCCGCAAATCGGCTCCCCCCTCGAGCAAATGAGTGGCAAAAGCGTGACGCAAGACATGCGGGCTTATATTTGCCGGGTTGATCCCTGCTCTGGCAGCATGGTCCTTGATAATCTGATATAATCTGATCCGACTGATATGGCCCTTTCGTGAAGGGAACAGCCACTTCTCCTTTGGATCTACAAAATCTGCCCATCGGTGCACAGCATCACGGGCTTGTTGGGAGATTGGCACCAGTCGTTCCCGCTCTCCTTTTCCCTTGATAATCAAATAGGGCTTGTCACCAGAAATCGACGATCTCTGTAAAGTCACAAGTTCGCTCGCGCGGAATCCCGAACCGTAAAGAAGTTCCATGATCGCCGAAAGCCTCACGACAGCCGGTTTAATCGGATCGCAATCCAGTTCCTCGGCGATCAACTGGAATAGTTTCGCGACTTCCACATGCGACAGGGTCTTGGGCAAGGAACGAACTTGGCCCGGTCGGGGCAGTGCATCGGAAGGATCATTCTCTCGAAAGCCTTCTTCAACCAGAAAGCCAAAAAAACGTCGCAGGCTTGAGGATTTGCGGGCGACAGTGCTATTTTGCAGGTTGCGCCAATGGGAAGACAAATCCTTTATTATCTTCCGATCCGCAACGGATAATTTTCGACCGGTTATTGCAGAAGCTTGCTCCAGGTCGGTCCGATAAGCTGACAAAGTATGTTGAGACGCGCCGGTCTCTGCGACCAGCATCTCAAGAAAACGTTCGATCAGGTTGGCATCATCGCTCATATTCCGCTCGAATAGACCTCACCGCTATCAAAGCAAAGCTTATGTCCGCGACAAGGCTTCCGCCGCGATCATCCGGGCTTCCGCCTCTAGACCAACGCGTTTCAGGCTTTGCACAATGTGATAGAGATGCAGTGGTGACATCGCCTTCCAGTTCCGGCCTTGCATACCAACAGCTGCCAGCAATGCGACGGTTCCCTGTTGACCACGTTGCGCGGCCGACTGAATCGCTCTTGTCCACCGCGTTGAACGCCCCAAATCCAACTCCAAATCGCTCGCAAAATCATTGATTGTCTGTTGGTCAGCCCTGCCTAGGCCAGCAATTGCAGCCAGCAAGAACTTACTCCGCAGTCGTTCACCGCCGGTATCATTATCACCAAAATCATCGAGCGCGTCAGAAGACACCGACACGTTTTTGTTCGGCGAAGCCACGACCAATAACGCCCATCCATCGCTACCCGGATCAACAATATCTGCCCATCTGACAGCACTACGGTCAAGGCCAGCCGCCAGCATGGAAGCGATAAGATCTCCGCTTTGCTCACCAAGCGCCTCTGCAGGAGGAATTTTTGCCGCGGCGCGAGCCGTCAATATCTTTGCCGAATATCGGGTCAGCGTACCCTTGGACCGGTCCCATAAATCATGCATCGCTGCCAATCGGGATTCTGCCGTGTCATTGGTATATGCTTGGCGCAAAACGGATGCCAGAGCTCTGCGATCGTCGCCCGTTTCCGGATCATCATATGCTGCAGAGTAAAGGTCAACCATCGCCCGGTTGGAGACCACGCCGATCGCAGCAGCAATGTCCGCAGCTTTCATTCGTGAATCGATCGAAAGCATGGGTGCTCGAACCCGCCATCCCTGCACATGACGCCCCGCCTTAGCATAAAGACGATCAGGCGGTTCCACCCCGGTCGCTGCGCCCAAACCAAAGCGCCAATTATTGAAAAACTCGATATCATCCCACAGGATTGAAACAGCACGCCGACCTTCAAAACCAGCCCCGATCGTCTTTTCAGCTAAAAGATAGTCGATCCCTGTAGCCGCCTTGTCCCGTCTCGCCTGCTGGAGCAAGCTGGTCGCCCGGCTTTGTTCCCCCGCTAGAGACGCACATATCGGCCTGAACATTTTCCATGTCGGTGCATCACTCACTCGCGCACCACCATCAACAAGGGGACAAATGCCGGCTGGATCAGCGGTTGCCAGATGTGCCTGCATCGCCACTTCATAGAGTCGCGGTGTGTAGTTGCCACCGTCTACCTTCATAACAAGTGAGCGAGCGGCGTCCGCCTCACCCATCAACAGCAAGCGCCATGCCCGTTCGGCGGTCCAATCCGCAGGATTCACGTTCTCGGGGCTGACAACCTTGCTCAGCAACGTACGGCGCAGCAATATCGAACCCCAACGGGATATGATGGGACCATTCAGGTTTCTAATGAGATTGGTCAGATATTGACCACCTTCTTGCCCGAATGCATCGTTTGGAAGGCCATTATATTCGGGTGTCAAAAGACCAATTTCAGCCATTGACCGCTTTTCTCCCGCGCTCAGACGATATTGGGGTTGCATCGCATCATCCAGCGCGTTCAGATCGAGTTCGCCATTCTCATCCAGTCTCAACGAGGGCAAGTCGGGAGTAAACTCGGCGATATCGCCATCCTCGATAGTCCTGCTCGATGGATCAGCCTGTTGCGGCGCCACAGGGCGTGCTGGAACCGGCCCCGGCGCTGGTGTCGGCGCAATCACTGGCGCAGGGCTAGGCGCAGGAGCAGTATCTCCAAATCCCGGCGGCAGTAAGGATTCCGGCGAGTCCTGGCCCAGTACCGGGATCGCGATCAATAGCGCGCCAAGGCTGACAGCGGCCAAAGATATGTGCTTGATACGCATCCGCATATTATTGCAAATCATCACCGAATACAGGCTTTTCCACCGGTTGCAGCGGTTGTTCGACATCCATCGAAGCCAAATAAATCGCCGCGCCGATCAAGACTGCAACAAACAAGATTAAATAGACCAACTTACGCGGCATAAATGTGCCTCAACCTTTCAGACGGTTAAAAAACTAGCATAATCAGCATTGGAAATTGCACCCGTAGCCAACCACTGTATAGCCTTTGCCCCAATGGATAAAAACATAAAAGCCTCTTTCGACAATTCAGCAGGAAATTCCGGTGAAAGATCCGATTTCGCGCCAAACCGGCCGCTTGTCCTAGTTGGTTTGATGGGTGTCGGAAAAACTACCGTAGGCAGACGCCTTGCAAAACGGCTCGGCCTTGCCTTCGTGGACGCGGACGAGGAGATCGAGCGCGCGGCCGGTCTTACAGTCGCAGAAATTTTCAGTCGTTTTGGTGAAGGCTATTTCCGTGACGGGGAGCGACGCGTGATAACTCGACTGCTGGAAGGGAAGGACCAGGTCATTGCAACCGGTGGGGGAGCGTTCATGAACGAAGAAACCCGTGCGCTGATTCTGGAAAAGGCAACCGCAATATGGCTCGACGCCGATCTGAATACGTTGGTAAAACGTGTCGGACGGCGTAATACACGGCCATTGTTAAAATCTGGAGATCCTGCGAAAATTTTAGCCGATCTGGCAGCGACAAGAAATCCCGTTTATGCCACCGCACATATTCATGTCATAGGCAATGATTCGCCGCATGAAACAACCGTAGAAAAAATCATTGAGGCATTGCAGCATTGACCCAAATCACTGTTGAATTAGGCGAACACAGCTACCCTATATTGGTGCAACCAGGTGCGATGGACCTGGCCGCGTCATTTCTGACGCGCTTTGCCAATAACAGCCGGCTTTTCATTCTGACCGATGAAAATGTGGGATCGCATTTTCTGGCGAGACTAGAACATGCCTTTAGCGGAAGCGATGTCGATCTTGTCGCGCGTATCCTGCCGGCGGGGGAAACAAGCAAAAGCTGGCACCAGCTGGAGCTCGTCACCGACTGGTTACTAGAACAAGGCATCGAACGATCCGATACTCTCGTGGCGCTTGGTGGCGGGGTGATCGGTGATCTCACCGGATTTACGGCAGCTATTATCAAACGCGGATGCGGATTTGTTCAGATTCCGACCAGCCTTCTCGCTCAGGTGGACAGCAGTGTTGGAGGTAAGACAGCAATCAACAGCGCCGCAGGAAAAAACCTGATTGGCAGTTTTTATCAACCCCGGTTTGTCCTGATCGACCCACTTGTTCTAACCAGCCTTCCTGATCGGGAATTGCGGGCAGGTTACGCCGAGGTGGTCAAATATGGTTTGATCAACGACGCGAAGTTCTTTGCCTGGTGCGAGGAAAACAGCGATAGGCTTCTGAACCATGACCCGGATGTCTTGAGCGAAGCTATCGTGCACAGCGTGCGGACCAAAGCTCTTATCGTTGGTGAAGATGAGAAAGAAGTCAGTGGCAGACGTGCCCTCCTTAATCTCGGTCATACATTTGGCCACGCATTGGAAGCGGAAACGGGCTTTTCCGACAAACTGGTCCATGGCGAAGCCGTTGCCGCCGGCATGGCACTAGCTTTCGCATATTCGGCGCGGCGCGGACATTGCGATGTTGCGGATGCGGATCGCGTGGCCTTGCACCTGAAGTCAGTTGGATTGCCTTATAATCTTGCCACAGCATCGGTTGAAGCATCGGGTAAGCGCCTCGTCGACCATATGATGCATGACAAGAAAATGAGCGGTGGGACCCTGCCCTTTTTGCTCGCAAACGGCATCGGAAAAACATTTGTAGCCAATGATGTTGAACTGGCAGACGTCGCCGCATTTTTAGACGAGTCAAGCTAACCAACCGGCTCCATCGCAGTTCAGCTCTTGCCGGGTATATCCGATCCGTATCTGAATTCAGCACCCGCAAACATGTTCCCACCCGATTTCAATTGTGCTTCCAATCGGTCACAATCCCGCTGACGGAATTCCTCATCTACTTCGTCGATCAAACTGTCATCGATATCAATGGCATGCATCGTCTGTCTGGCCAGATGGATAGCCGATTCAAACAGCTCGCGCTTCATCCCCACTATGCCTAGCCCCTTGAGCGCGATCAGTTGACGCCGGTCATAGACCCGGACAAATATCTTGGTTTCTGGAAAGGACTGGATAATTTCACGCACACGCTCGGCACCGAATTCCTTGTCATCCATGCAGAATACAATGGCATCCGCTTCATGGGCGCCCGCTCGTCGCAACAGGTCTGCGCGCGTGCCGTCACCGTAAAACACCTTGGCACCATATTGCTGGTGCACATCGATCTGTGCGGGTTTTATATCGATCAAAGTCAGCGGAATTTTTGCAGCCAACAGCATTTGCGACACGGTCTGACCAAATCGCCCCTGTCCGACAACAATAACCGAAGCACGATCAGCATTGCCCGGATCCTCAAGATTGGGTGACTGGTTGCTGCCTCCTTTGCTGAACCGCCGCGCAAGCAGCATCAAGAAGGGTGTGGTCGCCATCGAAATGGTTATTATCGCTCCGAACAAGCTGCTTGCTGCCGGTTCGATTAACAGCGCTTTCTCTGCCTCGGAAAATAACACGAACCCAAATTCACCACCCTGGCTAAGCAGCATTCCCATCGCCAGTGCGGGATAAGTTTCCATACCGAACAATTTGCCGAGACCGAAGATGATAGCGATCTTCACTGCTACCAACGTGATAGCCGCGCCCAATATGAAAGCAGGGTTTTCCATCACCACATTCAGGTCCAGCATCATACCGACGGCGAGAAAGAAGAAACCCAGCAACAACGAACGAAACGGATCAATATCGGCCTCCAATTCGTGGCGATAGGGAGAGTTGGCCAGCATAACCCCGGCAATAAAGGCGCCCAGAGCCGGTGACAGGCCGATAAATTCCATCAACGCTGCGCCACCGAATACGGCCACGAGGCCGGCGACGATGAACAATTCACGTTCGGCGATCTTGCCAATCACTTTCAGCAACGGCTGCAACAGATATTTGCCAGCCAGAATGAGTCCACCGATAGCCAGTATAGCATAAAAGGCAGTCAACCATCCTGATGGTCCGCCTTCATCCTGTGGTGCGCGCGATAGCGCTGCAATGATGGTCAGTAGCGGGATGATCGACAGATCTTGAAATAACAAGATCGAGAAAGCCTTTTCTCCGGTCGGCGTGTTCAGTCTGCCGGACGATTGCAGCATCGGCAACACCTGCGCCGTCGAGGAAAGCGCTAGTGGCAAACCTATGGCGATGGATGCAGCAAGGGTAAAATTGGTTGTCGCCATGATCAACAGAAACAGCGCAACGCCGCACAACACGACCTGGCTCATTCCGAGCCCGAATATTGCCTGACGCAGGCGCATGAGCCGCGCCGGGGCCAGTTCCAGGCCGACAATGAAGAGCAGCAAAATGATGCCAATTTCGGAAAACTCGAGGATTGTCCGGGCATTGCTGATCAACTGGAACCCGTGCGGGCCGATCAATACCCCTGCAATCAAATAACCGAGAACCGCGCCGATACCGAACCGACGAAAAATCAGCACCATGACCAAGGCCGCGCCGAGCATGACAAAGCCGCCCAGCAGCAGATCGGCCATATGGCTTTCCGTTTCCATGACTCAGCCGGCCTTTCGTTTGGCGGCATTAGCAAAAGCCGCAATCAACGCATCATAGGGAAGCAGAATGGCAGCATGACGACCTTGGTGGTCTCTGGCCGCTATCAGCTTGTCCATATTTTGCCAGTCTCCGGGGCTTTCCACTTTTCCACTAAAAAATTCCTCCAACCCGGACCGCACCTCAACGATGTCGGCCACCGTTCGGCCAATCGCCTCAGACCCGAGAATAGATGCCGAAGCTTGCCCAAGCGCGCAGGCGCTTATGCTCATTCCGAGATCTACCAGCGCACCGTCATCGGCGATAATCACATCAGCAGCAACAACACTACCGCAGGTCCGAGACCGCAATTCGGCACTGCCGTCTGGGTTTTCCAGTCGCTGCTGGTGCGGAATTGACACCGCGAGACGCAATATGTCGCGGGTATACAATGGCTCGCTCATTCGACTGCATCCACAGGATTATCTGGCGGCCTTTGTTCCTGCACGAAATCGACCATGGCATTTCCGCTAGCATTGAGCAGCGGATAGGTACGGGATTCGGTGAGCCATTCCGGGCGGGGTTCGTCAGCACCATAAATTGTGTCATTGACCAGAACAACCAGCAAATAGAGCAAGGTCGCCCCGATCAATCCCTTGATCATGCCAAAGCCGAAGCCGAGCACCCGATCGATTGGCCCCAACATTGATTTGCGCGATCGGGCGCCAATGGACCGGGCGATCCAGCGACCCAGCGCATAGGTCACAATGGCTATCGAAGCGAAGGCCAGCACCGAGGCGCCGCTTTCGCTGCCGATGGGCCCGATTAGCCGGTCCGTTATCGGCGTATGCATTATTCTTACGCCAATCACGACCAATATCCAGGCGATCAAAGAAAGTACTTCCTGAACAAAACCTCTAAGGAAGCCGAGCACTGCGGCACCGCCCATTAAAATCAGTACAAATATATCAAGACCGCTCATCGGCTCTAGCTAGTCACGGTCGAGCATATGGTCAACGAGATTGGCGAGTTTGGCAAATTGCAGTTTCTTCATCGTATCACTGCTTTTTTCGCCGGATGCTGGAATCAACGCACGATCAAAGCCTAGTTTCGACGCTTCTTTCAAGCGAAGCGGCGTGCGCGAGACGGGCCGTATTTCCCCGGACAGGGCAATTTCCCCAAATATCACAGCGTCGCTGGGCATCGGCCGTTCGGCATGCGCCGATATCAGCGCCGCCGCCACGGCCAGATCGGCCGCAGGATCAGTGAGCCGGTAACCCCCCGCAACATTGAGATAGACTTCGGCACCAGAGAAGCTGAGTCCGCAGCGCGCTTCCAATACTGCCAATATCATCGCCAGCCGTGAGCTATCCCATCCGACCACGGAGCGCCGCGGGGTTGCGCCACTTGCCAGTCGCACCGTCAGAGCCTGGATTTCCACCAGCACTGGCCGGGTTCCTTCCATCGCCGGGAATACGGTTGCACCGGTCACTTCCTCGCTACGGTCGGTCAGGAATAAGGCCGATGGATTGGCCACTTCTGTGAGCCCCTTTTCTTCCATCGCGAAAACACCGATTTCGTCGGTTCCGCCAAAGCGGTTCTTGATCGCGCGGAGGATGCGATATTGATGACTGCGCTCGCCCTCGAAGCTCATCACCGTGTCGACCATATGTTCAAGCACACGCGGGCCCGCGATATTTCCATCCTTGGTAACGTGGCCCACGAGCATCACCATCGTGCCATGTTCCTTGGCGAACTTGATAATTTCCTGTGCTGAGGCCCGTACCTGGCTGACCGTTCCAGGCGCGCCTTCGATCAGATCACTGTGCATGGTCTGTATCGAATCGATCACGACAAAATCCGGCGCATCACGGCCCAACGTGGTCAAAATATCTCGTACCGAGGTCGCCGAGGCCAGTTTGACCGGAGCCTTGCCCAGCCCCAGCCGCCGCGCCCGCAGCCGCACCTGATCCGCCGCTTCCTCACCCGAGATATAGGCTACGGAAAGCCCCGCTTCGGCCAATCGCGCAGAGACCTGCAGCAAAAGTGTCGATTTCCCGATCCCCGGGTCGCCGCCCATCAGGGTTGCCGACCCGGCCACCAGCCCTCCGCCGACGGCGCGGTCAAATTCGGCAATGCCAGTCTGCCGTCGATCGGGCAGCGCGATCTCGCTGTCCAGTCCCACCAGCCGCACCTCGCGACCGCCGGTCTGCAGATTATGCTTCGATGCGAACACGGTTTCACCGGCTTCCTCGACCAGCGTATTCCACTCGCCGCAATCGCCGCACTGCCCTTCCCAGCGATGCGCGATCGAACCGCAATTCTGACAGACATATTTTTTCTTTGGTTTGGCCATACGGACTATCTATCAGAACAAATAAAGAACGCCAGTGCTTTTGCGGCAAAATAAAATCAGGCTTAAACGGGTCACACCTCCGGATAGAGAGAATGAATTTGGTTTGAAAAACTGCGTGCCGACACGCAATCCAAATGGCTCTTGCCCGTCTTATAATTAGCTGGCCGGTTCATGATTCTGATTTAGCAGAGAGAAACTAATGTAGGAAAGCGCAATAGAAGTCATTGAACAATATCACGCCACCGTCATCGGTCACCGCATTCGCGCTTGCACCCTCACCGTCATCCTGTAGTTAAAAAGTCATGCGGCAGAAAGAACTCAGACTGGCCTTGATCTGCTATGGCGGCGTTAGTCTGGCTATCTACATGCACGGCATTACCAAGGAAATCTGGAAACTGGCACAAGCGAGCCGGGATTTTCACGATGGTGCACGGGTCGACCAATGCAGCCGCGGTATTTATTATGATATTCTTGAGTGGCTTGAACGGGATACCGGAACAAGATTGAGAATATTGCCCGATATTATTTCCGGAGCTAGCGCGGGCGGTATCAACGGGATATTCCTGTCGCAAGCGATATTGTCGGGCCAGTCGCTCGATCCGCTGACCGACCTGTGGCTCGACACCGCCGATGTTGACAAGCTGCTCGATCCGGATGCGCGACCGCTTTCGCGCTTTTCCAAATTCTGGGCCGAGCCGATTGCGTGGATGGCGCTGGGCCGCAAGGGAGGCGCCGTCGAACAGACCGTATCGAAGGAAGCCCGCGAAGAGGTCAAGATGAAGCTCTCCCGCTTCGTCCGCGCCCGATGGTTTGCACCGCCTTTCGGCGGCAAGGTGTTCAGCGGACTGATCTGGGATGCGCTGGCAGCGGTCCGGGCGACGGAACGCGGTCCGCGGCTGCTGCCACCCGGCCAGCCGCTTGATCTGTTCGTCACGGTGACCGATTTTGTCGGCCACCCCGAGAAGCTGCAACTGCACAGCCCGCCCGAAGCATTGGAGATGGAGCATCGCATCACCATCGGCTTTACGACCAGAGGCAAGAGAGACGACGCCATTGCCGATCCGGCCGCGCTGACCTTCGCCGGCCGCGCCACTGCGAGTTTTCCAGGTGCTTTCCCGCCATTCTCGGTAAGAGAACTGGATGATCTGCTGTCCGACCATGAATATGTCTGGGAAGGACGTTCGACCTTTCTCAAGCGTATATTGCCCAACCAGTTCCGTGCCGGCACGGCCGAAGACACCGTCCTTATCGATGGTTCGGTCCTCGCCAACGCTCCCTTTACACAAGCGATAGAGGCATTGAAGAACCGGCCCGCCAAACGCGAGGTTGACCGGCGTTTCGTCTATATCGACCCCCGCCCCGATCTTGATGTCGCGAAAAGTGACAAGGCGCACCAACGCCTGCAGGCGGCGCAGGAAGCCGAGAATGAAGCGTTGCCAGGTTTTTTCTCCACCATTTTCGGAGCAATCTCCAATATTCCTCGCGAACAGCCGATCAGAGACAGTCTCAACGCCATCGCCGGCCGGTCCAACCGGATCAGCCAGATGCGGCTGATCACCGAGAATTTGCGTGGCGAAGTCGAGCAACATGTCGAGAGCCTGTTCGGACGCACCTTCTTTCTCGACCGGCCAACGGCAGCACGCGTGGCAGCCTGGCGCCGCAAGTCGCGAGACAAGGCGGCCAAGCTCGCCGGATTCTCCTATAGCGCTTACGGGCACCTCAGGCTGGCGACGGTGATCGAGGATATTGCGAACACCGTGCGGAGGGCCAAGGCTGATCCCAATGGGCATAACCACCCTCAGTTGCGCAACGCCTTGTGGGCGGAAATCCGCCACCGCGGACTTGACAATATCGGGCTGAAAAGCGGTGGCCCGACAAAGCTTGCAGCGGAGTTTTTCCGGCAACATGATCTTGGGTTCCGCGTGCGCCGGCTCCGGTTCCTCGCCCGACAGCTTGCCGAAGACCTCGATCGCGCCAATCCGTCCGACTATGATGTCATGGAGACGGTGCATGATGTCATCTATGATTGCCTCTCTCTCTATATCGAGCGTGAAACGATTGACTATCTTGGCGATGAATATGCAACCGTTGCCGAACAAGCCGCCGACAAGCCCGGAGTGATGCTGGAGGTGCTTGCCAAGGCCCGTGACCTGACGGCCGCCGACGCGATCGTCGATGCCAAGCTGGCGGAAGCACTCGCCATGGTTCCCAAGGCAGAAAAACGGTCGATGCTGCTCGCCTTCCTCGGCTTTCCTTTCTACGACATCGCTACCCTGCCCCTGCTTCAGGGGGAAGGGCTCGACGAATTCGACCCGATCAAGGTCGATCGCATCTCTCCCGAGGATGCCAAAACCATTCGCAAAGGCGGCGTTGCCGCGACGTTGAAAGGCATTGAATTCAACAACTTTGGTGCCTTTTTCAGCCGCACCTACCGCGAAAACGACTATCTCTGGGGCCGCCTCCACGGCGCCGACCGGATGATCGACATCATCTTTTCCACCCTGCCCGATGCCAAGCGCCCCGATGCCAAAACGGAGCTGGAATTCAAGAAAACCATCTTCCATAAAATCATCGACGAGGAGGAACCGCGGCTGACCAAGGTCAAACCGCTGATTGCCTCGCTACGCGACGAGATCGAGAATGCGACCCTCTAGCTAGTGCGGATGATCCTCTGCGTGAACCGGTTTTTGCAGGCTCTTGTAAACCGCTTCGACAAAGGCATCCCCCTTGATGAAGGCATCCGGGTTAACGTCCCATTTTGCAGCCGGTTTCATTGCCTGCACCTGTGCCAATGACTTGCCTTCACCCTGCGCCTTTTCCACCGCAGCGATAACCGTCTTCATCATGTCACGATAGGCGGTCAGGTCCGCCTTGTTTGCCATCGGTCCGTGGCCGGGAATGATCTTGGTGTCGTCATCGACCATGGTCAGCACTTTTTCCGCTGCCGCCAAAATGCCGCGCGCATTGCCGCCGCTGCTCAGATCGATGAAAGGCAAGGTCACCTTGTTGAAAAACAGATCACCCATGTGCAGCACGTTGGCCTTTTTCCAGAACACAATAGAGTCACCGTCGGTATGACCATGTTTCATATGCTGCACCCGCACTTCATCGCCATTGAGGTGGAGTTTGATACCATCATGATAGGTGATTACCGGTAATGCCGCAGACGGGGCTGGCGGGACTTCGTCCGTCCCTTCGATCAGTCTTTCGCGGACATGGTCATGTGCCATGATCAGCACGCCCGACCGACCGAGATTCTCGTTTCCGCCTGTATGGTCGCCATGCCAATGGGTATTGATCAGATATTTGACCGGTCCGGCGCCAAGATCCTTGACCGCAGCCTGAATCTTGTCGGTCAGCGGTGCGAACTGATCATCGATCAGGATCGTCCCGTCGGGACCATAAGAGACGCCGATATTGCCGCCTGCGCCAAACAATACAGCGACACCGTCAGCCAATGGTTCAGCCTTGATCTCGACATTCGCGAAGCGGTCCGCTTCCTGCGCATTGCTTTCGCCGCAGGCCGAGAGCGCCACGGGAGAGGCAGCAAGCAACAGAAAGGCGAAAGTTCTGGATATCGATTTTGACATATATGGTCTCCTGTTTTCCTCGTCGGGCCAGTGATTTTGGGTGGCAATCTGTTTTATCCGTCCGGTTGGTTTGGCCCCCAGCCTCGCTGGAGTGACAGTTTATTCCCGGGGTTTAACATCGAAACCGGACCGCCGCTATCCCTTGGCAAAAAACATCAGGTTGACCAGCCGGCCATCCTCCGGCGTCTTGCCGAATGCCGTTCCGCTGTTGTGGAACATCCAGGGGCTGAACAGGATCAGCCGGTTGAAGCGCATCGGCACCGTCATCACCTTGGTCCATTGCGCGGGATGGTTGGTGTCCTTGTTGACCACGTCCTCGATCAGCGCATTGATATCCGCATAGCCCGCTTTGTGAATCCCCGGGAGATCGGTTGGCACACGCTCCAGACCGGTGCGCTTGTGGCGAAAGAACTCCGTCCCGCCCTTGCAATGTTCGGGCAGCGACAGATAGAGAATGCCCGAATAGAAGGCCGGATCAATATGTACCCCGCTGCGCCCCTTGTCTCCTTTCAGGGTGACCCGGCAATGCAGATGACTGGTATTGGGGGCGGCCTTGACCGGCGCATTGATGATACTCCCGATACGCTCGTTCAGTCCCTGAATTTCAAGCGCTTTGGTCGAGATATGGCCCGGATAATTGCCATGCTTGTTTTGAGGATCGTAGTTGAGCGCCAAGGCGGCGTTGCGTGCCGCGAGCGGGTCGGCGATAAAATCATCCAAAATGAGCAGGGACGGCAGCATCAACAGGCGCTCCGGCGGGACCGAAAAGCGAAGAAACCTTCCGTCTGACGAACAGAATATCCAACGCCGCTGTCCATATTCGTTGCCCGAAATCTGATGAACTTTACAAACTTTACAGTGTTAAAGAAAAATATCCCGGTCCTCCGATTAGAGTCAGCAACTCCACCCAACCCTCTGGCAAGCTGAGGAAAATATAAGGAGGGTGATGAGCGAGACATTTTGAAACCCTATCATGAATGCTACGCTGTAGGACATTAAATTATTTGCGAACATCACGATCTGCGGCGCGAGAACATCATTCCCGATGAGCAGGGTTTCGCAATCCAAAAACCGGGAGCAGGTCGATTTTACCCGCCGAAGCGGATGCGACGCTCCATACAGGCCGATCCCTTTTGACCGGCAAGCCCCCCTTCTACGATAGATTCCACTCTGCTCTCCCCCGACCATGGATGACCACTTTATCAGGGGAACGTCACTCAATGTGACGGGCAGCTATTCTGTGATGCTGTCGAGCCGGGTGAAGGCCTATCGGTTCAGTATCTAGGCCAATGTTGAATGGAACGTGCGCGACTGGACAACCGTCTTCATCCAGTTCGCCGACAAAAGTCCGGAAGTGCAGCAAGGCTATCGCGAACAAGCAATGGCCTGACTTCTCCTAGCGAAGATCGGGATTTCCAAGACTCATGAGGTTGGTGAATTAATTTTAATGCCGCCGGTTAATCGATCCCCATTCCAGCCGTTTCTAAATCTGATTGATGATTTGGCGGAATTATTCCCATTCGGACTGGCACCATTCCCACAGTGGTCCCATTCAATGCAGCTGACACAGGCTTCTGAACATCAATCTAGCGGGTCGGGATGGCTGGTCCCTTCCTGACCCGCTTACTACCCCGTGCAAACCAATACCTTCGCCAGAATTGCAAGCAGATCATACCTGCCGCCAACGGGTTGCTGTCCTCGTGGACGAGCGAAGCCGGCTGCATCTCCAAATTCCGGCAATGCCGCATTCAGCGCAATTTTATCAGAGAACTGCTGAGACCGACAATGACCGCCGAGACCCGGTCGTGCACATCAAGCTTCTTGAACAGGCGCCGGATATAGGTGTCGACCGTAGCTTCGGAAATAGCCAATATAGTGGCCATATCGGCATTCGATTTCCCGCGGGCAATCCAATATAGGACCTCGCTTTCCCGCTCCGACAGGGCGGGATCGGCATTGCTCGTCTGATTTATGATCGCACAAATCCGTCTGTGGCAAGTCTGGGCAATTCCAACGAGCGATCTGACCAGTTGCTCATCAGCGGGATCAATCGCTTTACCAAAATTCATCGACAAATAGGAATTTCTGCTTTTTGGACCGAAAAGCGGCACGGCAACACCGTCGATAAACCCCTTCTCAATTGACACTCTCAAAAAATTTCGATGTCTCTCGGTCAATTTTTGATCGGCAATCACCTCTCGCCAGGTCATCACATGACCGACAGACATGACATGATCCGGGATGGGATCGGATTCCATAAAGTCCGGATCCAGATAAGCGCTGACAATGTCTTCGGGATATCCGGAATGGAAGACCGATGACCGCTGCGATACTTGAGAATAAAATGGCGGCGTAATGTGATAGGAAATGGCGGCCACACCTTTGGCCATCAATTGCTCAGACAGTTCATTCAGTTCCGAATAGACTGAGCTTCTTTCTTTTGCCGGACCCCACAGGAATACCATGTTCAAGCCACACTTTTCTAGTCGAGATATTCCCCGGGAATGGCCGGATTCTAACCATGGGATCCGCGAGGATAATATCAGAACAACCGGATCATAGCGAAATAGGGAATCACGAGATAGGATAAAAAGGCCATGGTCGGAAACCGCTTGCCAGTGGTTCAGAACGGTCGATGGTGCCGCCCTTCGGGATATGCCACGTGGAAACGTGACATGTTTCAAAACGACCATCCTCATATAGCAGTAACAAAATAATCCCCCCAAAAGCAAAAAGAAATAATAATAATGCTATCAAAAATAGAACGAATTTTACCAGCCAATTGCAACACCATGAAAATAAATATCGATGGCCTGATTTCAGCACGAAAAAACCGGAATAAATTTTTTAATAATCAGTATTTTTCCAATAAATTCTGGGATATAATACTTATTTTATATAGTCATGAAATCAATGACTTGCCTATTAATGCCAAAGACATATCCAGCAAACTCGACATGAATTTCCGGTCCGCTTTGAGATATTTGAATATGCTTTATGCGGACGATATTATTTGCGCTTATGATAGATTGGCAGAAGATAGCTTTGACGTTGCGCGTGATCCTCTATCGCTCACCCGGACCGGGTTTGAAAATACCGGAACGATCATTCAGCAAACGCGCAGTCTTTTTGCATAATATGCACAACCATCCTGTCGACCATTTCCCTGAAGGCAGGCAGGCTTCGCTCTCAAAATCGCAATAATGGTCCGTTTCATGCTTCTTTCGTCGCATGCCAGTACCATTTTCGAAAACCATTGGTCCGACAGCTCGGCAAACCGCGCCTGACAGGTAAAAGAACCTGGTCAGAATGATCGTGGAAGGAAGCCTGCTTCAGCTTTGATGCGGCTGCCGCAGCTTCAATCCGTCAAATCTTCCCACGCATCTTTCAGCTTGCCAAAAAATCCGGTTGAATTGGGCGTCTCGGCCCCGGTTTCCGTCTCCTGAAACTGACGAAGCAGATCTTTTTGTTGCTTGGAAAGCTTGGTCGGCGTTTCGACGTCAATCTGAACCACCATATCACCACTGCCGCGCCCTTGCAGGACCGGCATGCCCGCCCCCCGCTGGCGGATCTGCTTGCCGCTCTGGATACCGGCTGGAATACGGATTTCATGCTTCTCGCCATCCAGACCCGGAATGGTGATTTCTCCGCCCAGGGCGGCAAGAGTGAAGCTGATCGGGGCGCGGGTGAACAGAGTTGTCCCTTCGCGCTCAAAGATATTGTGCCGGATCAGATGGATGAAAATATAAAGATCGCCAGCCGGGGCACCGCGTGCGCCGGCTTCACCTTTGCCGCTCAGACGAATCCGTGTGCCGGTATCAACGCCCGCAGGAATTTCGACATCCAGGATCTGAGGCTTGTCGACCCGGCCTTCGCCGCGACAGACGTGGCAGGGACTTTCAATCACTTCACCGCGACCCTGGCAACTGGTGCAGGTACGTTCGACAACGAAAAATCCTTGCTGAGCGCGGACTTTGCCATGACCCTGACAGGTCGTGCAGCGTTGAACCCCGGTACCCGGTTCGGCACCGGAACCGTCGCATTCGTCACAGCTCACCGAAACATCAATTTCTATTTGGGTCTGCTTGCCATGGAAAGCATCTTCAAGTGAGATTTCCATGTCATAGCGCAGGTCAGCACCACGGGCCGGACCGCGCTGTTGCTGCTGGCCACCAAAGCCGCCACCGGCACCACCGCCGAAAATGGTTTCAAAAATATCGCCGATGTCGTTGAAGGCCGCACCGCCAAAGCCACCGCCGCCGCCAGCATTATTGCCGCCGCCATTGGTAAAAGCCGCATGACCATAACGGTCATAGGCCGCCCGTTTCTGCGGATCCTTCAATACATCATAGGCTTCGCTGATTGACTTGAACTTGGCTTCTGCCTCTGGATCACCGGGATTCTTGTCCGGGTGCCATTGCATTGCCAGCCTGCGATAGGATGACTTGAGCGTCGCGCCATCACAATCGCGCGAGACGTTCAATTGCTCATAATAATCGGTTTCGGATGCCATACTCATGCTTCCCCCAAAGCGGAAAGATCGTCGCCCCGGCAAAAGCCGGAACCGCTGGCATTTCTGTCCAGCGGTTCCCGCCCGAACGGGAGCGACGTTCTAATTGTTACTCAGCCGCCTTGGCATCGTCTTTCTTGTCGTCATCGGAATCATCCACTTCCGAAAACTCTGCGTCGACCACATCATCGTCCGCCGCCTTGGCTGCCGCATCTGCGGCCGCAGCATCACCAGCGTCACCGCCAGCAGCCTGCTCGGCTTCATAGATTTTCTGGCCCATTTGCATGGACACCTGCGCCAGCGCTTCAGACTTGGCCGTCATCGCATCCGGATCGCCACCTTCGATGGCTTCCTTGGTTTCCTTGAGTGCCGCTTCGATCTGGCCTTTCAGATCAGCGTCAATCTTGTCACCATGCTCTTCAAGCTGCTTCTCGGTGGTGTGGACCAGACTTTCCGCGTTGTTCTTGGCTTCCGCCTCGGCACGCCGCTTCTTGTCTTCTTCCGCAAATTTCTCTGCATCCTGCACCATCTGGTCGATATCGCTATCGCTCAGACCACCAGAAGCCTGGATCTTGATCTGCTGTTCCTTGCCGGTGCCCTTGTCTTTCGCGGACACGTTGACGATGCCGTTGGCGTCGATGTCAAAAGTCACATCAATTTGCGGCACGCCGCGCGGTGCGGGAGGAATGCCGACCAGATCAAACTGTCCGAGCATCTTGTTGTCCGCCGCCATTTCACGCTCGCCCTGAAACACACGGATCGTCACCGCGCCCTGATTGTCATCAGCGGTCGAATAGACTTGCGACTTTTTCGTCGGGATCGTCGTATTGCGGTCGATCATGCGGGTGAACACGCCACCGAGGGTTTCGATACCCAGCGACAATGGTGTGACGTCGAGCAGCAATACGTCCTTGACGTCGCCCTGCAAAACGCCAGCCTGAATGGCAGCGCCCATGGCAACGACTTCATCAGGGTTCACGCCAACATGTGGCTCCCGGCCGAAGAATTTCTCAACCGTTTCGCGAACCAGAGGCATGCGGGTCATACCGCCCACCATCACGACATCGTCAATGTCCTTGGCTTCGACGCCAGCGTCCTTGAGAGCCTTTTTGCAAGGATCCAGAGTACGCTTGACCAGATCGCCAACCAGCTTTTCGAGATCGGAGCGGCTGATCGTCTTGACCAGATGCTTCGGTCCGTTTTGATCTGCAGTGATAAACGGCAGGTTGATTTCGGTTGTTTGCGCGCTGGACAGCTCGATTTTCGCTTTTTCAGCAGCTTCCTTGAGACGCTGCAGAGCAAGCTTGTCCTTGGTCAGGTCGATATTTTCCGCTTTCTTGAAGTCAGCAGCAAGAAACTCGACCAGCTTGGCATCAAAATCTTCACCGCCGAGGAACGTGTCACCGTTGGTTGATTTCACTTCGAAAACGCCGTCACCGATTTCGAGGATTGAAATATCGAACGTACCGCCGCCAAGGTCATAGACAGCGATGGTCTTGCCGTCATTCTTGTCGAGGCCATAAGCCAGCGCCGCAGCGGTTGGCTCGTTGATGATACGCAACACTTCAAGACCGGCAATCTTGCCCGCATCCTTGGTTGCCTGACGCTGGGCGTCGTTAAAATAGGCCGGAACGGTGATCACCGCCTGGGTCACGGTTTCGCCAAGATAACTTTCAGCGGTCTCTTTCATTTTCTGCAATGTATAGGCAGATATCTGCGAGGGACTGTAATCGTCGCCGCCGGCTTTGACCCAGGCATCGCCATTGGAACCCTTGACGATTTCATAAGGAACCAGTTCCATATCTTTCTTCGTCAACGGATCATCGAACCGGCGACCGATCAAACGCTTCACGGCAAAGATTGTGCTTTCCGGGTTGGTCACAGCCTGACGCTTGGCCGGCTGACCGATCAGGCGTTCGCCATCCTTGGTGAATGCAACAACAGACGGGGTCGTCCGTGCGCCTTCCGAATTTTCAATCACTTTTGGCTTTCCACCATCCATAACAGCAACACAGCTGTTGGTGGTGCCCAGATCAATTCCGATTACTTTACCCATAAATCCCTCATTCAATTTTCTAACATTAGCAAAATTGCCGCCCGGCCCTTGTTAAATGGCACCGCTACGGCTTCGCAATTCGATATAGGTGGCATTTTTCTTGGCACAAGGCATCGGACGGCCTACATTTGAAAAATCAACGCAAAACAACCATATCAGATTGGATTTGCACCGATTTAACGAGGTATCACAATGAATAAGATCGCCACCATATTTGCTGCATCGACATCCCTTTTGCTGGCCTCCTGCGGTCAGGGAGACGTACTCTATGCCGATAATGCGGTCATCAACCTCTCGCCTGTCGAAGGCAATCCTTCCGCGGGCTATATGGATCTTCACGGCGGTCGGGTGGACGTTTCGCTGGTCGGCGTGACATCCGATGATGTGCTGCGCATGGAGATGCACGAAACAACCGAAGACAATGGCGTGATGAGCATGGCCAAGCTAAAATCGATTCCGGTTCCGGCAGGAGAAACGGTAAAGCTCGAACCCGGCGGCAAACATTTGATGATCTGGGGCATTGGCGAAGGCTCAAAAAAACGCGGACTGCTGACCATGACATTGATCTATTCCAATGATGATCGCATCAAAATCGATGCCGTGATCAAAAAGGTCGGCGAAGCCGCACCAACCGCTGAATAATCAGGCAAACCGGTGACTGGCCGTGCCCTAACCCGACCTGAAATTGCACTTTGCCAATCCGTTTTCGGGCAGGCAATAGACTATGATCAGGTCACGGTCTTCAACCGCAAATGGTGGCTGTTCCAGAATCCGCGGGTCACCATGGCACCCGACGGCAATCTCTGGTTTCATCCGAAAAGCAATTTGTTCTGCGACGATTTTTGCGGATCCTCACAAAATATCCAGGCGCTATTCATTCACGAAATGGTCCATGTCTGGCAGCATCAGCAGGGCGTCTTCCTGCCACTCGCGCGCCATCCATTCTGCCGCTACGACTATCAATTACAGGACGGAAAAGGCTTTGCCGATTTCGGCATTGAACAGCAGGCCGAGATCGTCAGCCATTATTTTCTGCTGAGACGCGGAGCCCAGTTGAAAAATGGCTATCGCATCGCAGATTATCAGGGTTTATTGCCTTTCTAGGGCACATCCGCTGAACAATCATGACGATGGTCCGGGAGCCATGCTCCCGGACCATCTATCTTTCTTCCAGCAACAATTCCTGTCGACTAGAAACGATAGGCGAGACCGGCGCTGATCACCCAGGGATCAATCTTGTGGCGGGTCCGCAATACTTCGGTCTGATCGGCGTACCAGCGCGCGGTGGTTGTGACAAAATAGCGCTTTGCATCGACGCTGAGGCCCAGCCCCTTGTCGTTGATCGGCAGATCAAATCCCGCCTGCAGGGCGAAACCAACCTTGTCGTTCATTTTTTGCCGGGTGGCACCGAGTGCCTGTGCCGTGCTGCCGGCCTTCTCGTCAATGAAGATGAAATAGGTTGGTCCGGCCCCGACATAGGGCTTGAAGCCGCTGCCGTCACCGAAATGATATTTCGCGGTCAGCGTGGCCGGGATGATGTTCGCATTGGACACGAGCCCTGCTCCATCCAGAGGTCCGGTGCCGGTCACATCATGCTGTGTTACACAGCAGATTGTTTCGACCGAGATATTCGGGGTGAAAAAATATTCGGCGGCAATTGTCGGTACGAAATTGTCGTCCGCCTCGGTTTGGGTGCCGGCGGGCAATCCGATATTGTCCAGTTCGATCGATTTAATCTTGCCATCGGGTGCAACCAGCGAACCCATGACCTTGACCTGGATTTTGCCATCGCTGGAACCGGCAATAGCCGCACCACTCATTCCCAGAACCGCTACGGTCGCAACGGCAATTTTCAACCCGTATTTCATAATATAAATCCTGTATGCTTTGCCATCCGGCTTGTGTCAGGGGCGATTAGCGGGCCGCCGAAACGACAGACATACGTAATTATACTCAGGGGAAAAATACGGGTTTGCGACCGATAGGCCGGGCCGGATATAGTCGGCGGCCTAGGGCAGTAACCCCAGTCGCCCGCGCATCATCCAGCGGGCCAGCATCAGCACCGCGACGACGCCCAGTCCCCCCGCCAGTCCGGTCCAGATCCCGACCCCTTCCCAGCCGCTCCAGAAAGCGAGACTGGCACCGAGACCGATGCCGATGAACCAATAGCCCATCAGCGCGAAGAGCATCGGCACGGTGGTATCGTGCAACCCGCGCAACATGCCTGCCCCGACCACTTGGGCACCATCGACGATTTGAAAAATCGCAGCAATGGCCAGAAAACTGACGGCCAGTGCGGCGACCTCGGCATTGCCTGGTGCGCTCGCATCGATGAACATCGAAATCAGCAGATCGGGAGCAAGGACAAAGACCTGCGCCATTGCCGCCATGAAGGTCGTTCCAAGGACGAAACTGACCCAGCCGGCCCGCTTGATTGCGGCATGATCCTTGCGGCCATATTGAATGCCGACGCGGACGGTTGCCGCCTGCCCCAGCCCCATTGGCACCATGAAGGTCAGTGAGGCCAGTTGCAGCGCGATCGCATGGGCCGCGACAGATTCTGTGCTGATCAGCCCCATGAGCAGAGCCGCGATGCCGAACACCGACCCCTCAAACCCCATGGTAATCGCAATCGGCAAGCCCAGCTTCCACATCGCGCGATACCGTTGCCAGTCACTGCGCCAGAACCGGCCGAACAGGTGATAGCGGCGAAAGCGCGGATGGCACATTACGACAATCGCCAAGCCGGCGAACATCAATACATTGGTCAGTACGCTGCCTATGCCCGCTCCAATGACGCCAAATTCCGGCACACCGAATTTCCCGAAGATGAGCGCATAGTTGAACAGCGCATTGGCCAGAACGCCGATGACGCTGATGATCAGCGCCCACAAGGGCTGTTCCAGCGCCGAGATAAAATTGCGCAATATGAGGAAAAACAAAAATGGCAGGATCGACCACATATAGGCGCTGACATAGGTGCCGGCGATCTCGGCGAGGTCCGGCTGCTGACCCAAAAACAATAGAATATTCTCGGTATTCCAGAGCAAGGCCCAGAAAGGCAAAACCACCGTCACGGCGGTCCAAAGCGCCTGCCGGAAGGTCCGGCGCAGGTCGCGGACACTATGCTGCATCCGGCCAATTTCTGTTGCCATCATCGGTGCAGAGGCGGTGATAAGCCCCATGCAGAAGATCGACCCGCTCATCGCCAGATTGAAACCGAGCGTCGCTCCCGCAAGTTCGCGCGCGCCCAGCCAGCCGAGCATCAGCACATCGGTTGCCCCGATCAGCGCCATCGTCAGGTTCGAGAGGATCAGCGGCCAGGCAAGCGCAAGCGTAGCGCGCAGTTCATGCCGCCAGGGGTGTTGCTCTCTCAGAATGGAATGCGCGCTATTCATCTGCGCGCGTTAGCGCAAGGCGCACTGCCAGGCTAGAGAAACCCGGCAGCGGCTTGGCCGTCTATGCGCTTATCTGGGATCTTTGGGATATCCGCGCTTTCCGTAGCAGTCATCGTCCAGCCGTCCGTCACGATTATAACCGTCACAACCGTCGTTCTTGTCGATAAAATAGCCACCGGCAGCACCGGCTGCGGCGCCGATTGCGGCACCTTCCACTACGTCTCCGCCAGTAATGGCACCGATTGCTGCACCAGCGGCAGCACCCGCACCGGCTCCTTCCACGGCATAATTCTCGGCACAGGCCGACAGGCTGATTGCGGCCGCTCCGGCCAGTGCCAGTTTGCTTGCAAACTTGTTCATCGTCATACTCCTTAATATCCGCCCCGGTGATGGATAAACGCACCTTCCGGTCGATGGTTCCTGAACGGATGATGATTACAGGGTGGGGCGCAGCAGCCCTGCGACAGGCTGCGGTAGCGATCTCACGCGAAATTCGGTTTGCCGAAGCTGATTTCATTTGATACCATCCTGCTATTGAGCAAGCGGCCCAACCCGCGCTTGCGCCAATGGTGATCCTATGAAATTGTCAGAATATGATATGTCCGCATCGCGCGGATTTCTCTCGCATTTCGAAATTATCGATATCGACCTTCCCGAGATTTTTGCCCCGATCGTAGCGGCGGCGGAGAATTTGTCCGGCCTCATGACCACCGGCAGTGCGCGCCACTGGCTGGCACAATTGCCCACGCTCGACCTCGCGGAATGGGCTGCCAACGCACCGGAAGAGCAGGTCCGTGTGGCGATGGTCCGCTATTCCTTTCTGGTCCAGGCCTATGTCTGGGGAGAAAGCGAAGCGCCGGCTGCCCTGCCCGCCAATCTCGCCCGACCGATCGTCGCGCTGGCCGATCGGCTCGATCAGGCGCCGTTGCTGCCTTATAGCGGCTATGTGCTGGACAATTGGGCCCGGCTGGACCGCAATGGCCCAGTCACCCTCGACAATGTCTATATGGTGCAGAATTTCTATGGCGGAGCGGATGAAAACTGGTTTGTCCTGATCCATGTCGCGATTGAGGCCGCCGCGGGCCCGCTTCTCGACCTTGCCTGCCAACTGGTCGATGCAGCCAGAGCAAATGAAGTCAGCAGGGCAACGACGCTGCTCGAGGATATGATCGCTCATTGGGATAAAGTGAACGGGATATTCGACCGGATGCCCTACCGCTGCGATCCCTATATCTATTATCAGCGGGTCCGCCCCTATATCCATGGCTGGGCCAATAATCCGGCGCTTCCCGATGGTCTGATCTATGAAGGTGTCGAGAAATATCATA
Organism: uncultured Sphingorhabdus sp.; assembly: GCA_905479715.1. Classification (GTDB taxonomy): domain Bacteria; phylum Pseudomonadota; class Alphaproteobacteria; order Sphingomonadales; family Sphingomonadaceae; genus Parasphingorhabdus. Next base: position 1,996 of record CAJQNR010000170.1, on the reverse strand, counting down.
ACAAGGGTCAGGCGTTTCGCGGCCAGACCGGATCGCAAAGCTCGATCGTACCGAGCATGGATGCGCTGTTTCAAGTCAGCCATGAGAACGACCCGCTGCGGACCTTCCTTGATGAACTGCATGCCTATCGCCCGGTCCAGCATCGCCGGTTCATCGAAGACCTGCGCGAACAGAGCAAATTGCGCGAATGTGCGATTGCCAGTGGCGACGCCGCGCTCAAACAGGCCTTCAACGCCAGTATCGAGCAGGTGGCGCGGTTCCGGACACGCCATCTGGAATATGCGGCCAGCTATATCAACAAGCAGGCGATCAGCGGCAAAGGCAATGATACCGAGGTTGGCACCGGCGGCACGCCATTCATGAAATATCTGAAGAAGCATCGCGATGAAAACCGGGCACAGGTAATTTGACCGAATCAATCCTGCACTATCCGGGATAGCGGATTTAGCAGTTGCACCCCGGGCCTGGCCTCTGCCATTAGGACGGAATAAAGGCTCGGGGGAGACATTCATGCTATCGGCAATCGGACTTATCGGCGGACTTGCGCTGCTTATCTGGATGACCGTGCGCGGGGTGAATATCCTGATCGCCGGGCCAGTGGCCGCCGCGATTGTCGCGTTCAGCAGCGGCATTGCCTGGCTGCCCCCGCTCGCCGCCGCAGGAGCACCCGATTTCGCCACCGCCTATATGGACGGCTTTGTCAGCTTCTTCAAAAGCTGGTTCTTCATGTTCCTGCTCGGCGCGATATTTGGCGAGATCATGGGGGCCAGCGGGGCAGCCGCCAGCGTCGCCCACTGGGTCATCGAGAAGATCGGGATCAAACACGCGGTGCTCGCCGTGGTCGCCGCCTGCGCGATCCTCACCTATGGCGGGGTCAGCGTATTCATCGTCTCGTTCAGCGTCTATTCGCTGGCCGTGCATCTGTTTCGCGAGGCCGACCTGCCGAGGCGGTTCATCCCGGCAGCGCTGGCTTTCGGGTCGGTTACCTTCACCATGACCAGCGCCGGATCACCGGAAATACAGAATCTGATCCCGATGGAATTTCTCGGCACCAATGCCTATGCCGGCTGGCAGGTCAGTCTGGTTATCGCGCTGTTCATGGCCGTTTCCGGCCAATATTGGATCAACCATATGGTCCGGCGCGCGGTTGCCAAGGGCGAACATTTTGTCGGCCGTGAAAGCGATGACGACAATATCGACTATGGCAACCTGCCAGCGCCGCTGCTGTGCATCCTGCCTCTGGTCACGGTGCTGCTGATCTTTCTGGTCTTTCAATATCCGCAGGATATGGGGCCGCTGTCGGCGATCCTACCGCAGGAATCGCTCGATAAATGGGCGCTAGTGGCCGCTTTGGGGTCGGGCGCTGTGGTCGCGCTAATCGTCGGCTATCAGAAAGTGAAATCCATGCCGGAAGCCTTTTCGCGCGGCGCGACCAGTGCGGTGGTGGCGATTACCAACACCTGCGCGGTGGTCGGGTTCGGCTCCGTGGCAAAGCTTTCCCCGGCCTTTCAGGACGCTTTGTTGATGGTGCAGAATATCCCCGGAAGTCCGCTGATCGGCGCGGCTGTTGCGGTTACCGTGATCGCGGGCCTGACCGGCTCGGCTAGCGGCGGCCAGTCAATCGCCCTGCCCCTGATCGCTCCCCATTATATCGATAGCGGCGCCCAGCCCGACGAGCTCCACCGGGTTGTCGCCATCTCCTCCGGCGCGCTCGATAGCCTGCCGCACAATGGCTATGTCGTAACCACGATCCGCGCGGTTTGCGGGGAAACGCACAAGGATGCCTATGGCGCCGTCGGCGCGTTGACCGTGGTAATCCCGGTTATCGGGACGATCATGGCCGTGATATTATTCGGGATTTTCTAATGGCTTTCACGACCCGCCGCTACCGCCCCGCAGACCGTAAGGCTTTCATCGACCTTAACCGCGACTGGATCGAAGAATATTTCGCGCTGGAGCAGAGCGACCGTGAGCAATTGGAAGGATTGGAGGCGTC